>JANMXB010000269.1:0-5449 GCA_031380765.1 Pseudomonadota bacterium
AGACGAGAAGGCGCAGGTGCGCGGCCGCTCGATCGTGGTGAAGAAACTCAAGCCGTTGCCAATCGAGGCGGTCGTGCGCGGCTACATCATCGGTTCCGGCTGGAAGGACTACCAGCAGACCGGCGCGGTGTGCGGCATCCAGCTGCCCGAGGGCCTGCGGCAGGCGGCCAAGCTCGCCGAGCCGATCTTCACCCCGGCGACCAAGGCGGAGATGGGCGAGCACGACGAGAACATTTCGTTTGACCAGATGACGAAGCTCATCGGCGCCGAGCTCGCGAACAAGGTGCGCGACGTGAGCCTGCGCCTCTACAAGGAAGCCGCGGACTTTGCCGCCACCAAAGGCATCATCATCGCGGACACCAAGTTCGAGTTCGGGCTGGACGAGAAAAATACCCTGGTCCTGATCGACGAAGTGCTCACCGCCGACTCGTCGCGTTTCTGGCCGGCGAGCGAATACAAGGTCGGCATCAGCCCGCCGTCGTTCGACAAGCAGTTCGTGCGCGACTACCTCGAGACGCTGACCTGGAACAAGAAGCCGCCGGCGCCGAAGCTGCCGGCCGAGGTGCTCGCGAAAACCTCACTGAAATACCAGGAGGCGCTCGAGCGCCTCACGGGCAAGAAACTCTCTTAATACGGAACGATCATGGCTCTCCCCCTCGTTGGCATTCTCATGGGCTCCACCTCGGACTGGGAGGTGATGAAGCAGGCGGCAAAAGTGCTGGACGAATTCGGCGTGGGCTACGAAGCGCGCGCCATGTCCGCGCACCGCACGCCCGACCTGGTCGAGGAATTCGTCAAGGCCGCGCCCGGGCGCGGCATGAAATGCATCATCGCCGGTGCCGGCGGTGCCGCGCACCTCGCGGGCGTGGTCGCTGCGCACACGACGCTGCCGGTGCTGGGCGTGCCGATGCCGTCGAAACATCTCAACGGCATGGATTCGCTCCTCTCCACGGTGCAGATGCCCAAGGGGATTCCGGTGGCGACGTTCGCGATCGGCGACGCGGGGGCCGCGAACGCGGCGCTTTTCGCGATCGCGATGCTGGCCCTGTCGGATGCGAAGCTGGCGAAAAAGCTCGCTGCGTTCCGCACGAAGCAGTCCGACGCGGTCAAGAGCGCGGTGCTGCCCAAGGCGTGAGCCACGAGATCAAGCGCGCCGCGGAGGTACTTAAGCGCGGCGGGCTGGTCGCTTTTCCCACTGAAACCGTCTATGGCCTGGGCGCCGATGCGGCCAGCGCCAAAGCGATCGCGCGCCTGTACGCGGTCAAAGGCCGCCCGACGGACCATCCGGTCATCGTGCATTTCGCCGACGCCGCCACTGCCTTCACTTGGGCGGGCGAGGTCCCCGAAGCTGCAAAGAAGCTCGCTGCCCGGTTCTGGCCCGGCCCGCTCACGTTGATCCTCAAGCGCGCGGCGCATGTAAGTGATGCGGTCACCGGCGGGCAGGACACCGTCGGCCTGCGCGTTCCCGCGCACCGGCTTGCGCACGAGTTGCTGACCGCATTCGGCGGCGGGCTCGCGGCGCCTTCAGCAAACCGCTTCGGGCGTGTCTCGCCGACCACTGCGCAGCACGTGCGCGAAGATCTCGGTGACGACGTCGGCATGATCCTCGATGGCGGGCCGTGCGGCGTGGGGATCGAATCGACCATCGTCGATTTGTCCCGCGGTGCGCCGGTGCTGCTGCGACCCGGCGGTGTTTCGCCGGCCGAGCTCGAAGTGGTGCTCGGGGAATCCATCGGGACGCCGGATGCCGAAGCGCCGCGGGTCTCCGGCAGCCTTGCAGCCCATTACGCTCCCCTTACTCCTGCGCGGCTGGTTGCCACCGGCGCTCTCGATGCGGAGATTGCGCGCCTGGGCACAAGCGCATCCGTCATGGCTTTTTCCGCGCCGGACGACCGCGTGGATTTCTGGGTCCGCATGCCCTCGGACCCGGGCGCCTACGCGCAGAAGCTTTACGCCGCTCTGCGCGATCTCGACGCCACCGAAGCGACCATGCTGTTGATCGAGACGCCGCCGGCCACGCCCGAATGGCAGGCGGTGCTTGACCGGCTGCGACGCGCGGCGCGAGACTAGGTTAAGAGATCCTACCGGCCGCGCGTTCTCTTTGCAGAAAGTCACCTGGCTTCAGGAGAGCGAGCCCATAGAACTCTCCCCCCAGAAGATCGCGGAAACTTCGCCCGTCCAAAGTGAGTAATACGTCCGCACTGGCCGCAGCGGTATACAGAATGGGTCGATCCTTTGCCTGACTGAAAACGGCGATCCACTCGAATGTCAACACATCGGGGACCAGCTTGATGGAATGCCGCAATGCATCCCAGTGCGCTGCGAATTCGTCTGGAAAAGTATCCAGATTGGCGTCGATTTCGCTTAAGACGTAACTGCTCGTGACCAACGTCCAATGATTTTCGGTTGCACCGTCGAAGATCGCTCGCGACGCACCGAGCGAGCTGGCACAGGCTGCGATTACGACACTGGTATCGAGAAAAACATTCACGCCTCTCGGCGGAACGCTTCCATGTCACGCTCATCCTCTTCGATCCAAGCTTGGATGTCGGCGGCACTGAACCGCCGAGGCGGAGGGAGGGCGCCTTCGGAACGCAGAGTTTGGGTCAGCCTGAGAAGCAGGCGCTGCTTCTCCTCTGCGGAAAGGCGCAGAACCGCGGACTCGATCTCCTGGAGGGTGGTCATCCGCAAAGGCTACACTCGTCAGGAGCAGGTCGCAATCGGTCCGGTGCCTATCCTGCCACTTGGCGATCGCCGGTGCGTTGCTTGACCTGCCGCGCCATGCGAAGCGAGCGAGCCTAGGGCACGAAGCGCCTCCTGGCGGCGACGGCGCAATTGAACGCCGGCAATGGCGTGGGGCGAAAGCTGGCAAAGTGAAGCTGGTCTTCACGGACCAGGCATGGGAGGACTATCTTTACTGGCAAAAGCAAGACAACCGCATGGTCGAGCGGATCAACAGGCTGATTCGCGAGACCCAACGCGAGTCCCTGGCCGGAGTGGGAAAACCCGAAGCCTTGAAGCACGCGCTGGCAGGGTTCTGGTCACGCCGCATAACCGACGAACATCGCATGGTGTATCGCGTCGAAGGTGACGCGCTGCAGATCGCCCAGTTGCGCTTTCACTATTGAAACGCCTATTTCTCCAGCGGAACACGCGCCGGTGATTGCGTGGGTTCGGCAATGCTCAAATCGAATCCGAATCCACACGGTGCTTGACCGGTTGCTTCGCGCGGCGCGAGACTAGGGCATGAAGCGCTTCCTGGTCCTTGCCGCCGCAGTCACGATGCTTCCCGGTTGTGTCGCCAATCTCGGTTTCCAGGTCGGCAACTCCGGCAAGTCCGCCACCCAGTCGAGCGTCGGTCCCGGCGGATCGTCGTTCTCCTCGAGCAGCGTGAATGCGCGGTTTGACTCCGCGCCCGCTTACGGCTCGATCCTCGGCGTGGGCGTGCTCGGTGCCGTGTTTGGCCGCGACGATTCGCGCAGGACGCCCGAGCTCGAGGCGGACCGCATGGTCAACGAGCAGGATTGCAGGAAGCCCGTCGAGAGCGGTTCGGCGAATCTACGCTGCAGGTAGGCGGCGAACTGCGCGATCAAGTCGGCCGGGCGGCGAACTGTCGGGATGAGTGCTTCTCGGCAGCACGGTCGACGATCGCTCGCGAAGCACTGCGCGCACTGGCGCAGGCCGCGATTACAACGCTGGCATCGAGAAAGACATTCACGCCTGGCCAAAACGTCGTCGACTTTTACCGACGCGGCGCGGTTTACTTGGACAAGATTCTCAAAGGCGCCAAACCGGGACCGGGGCGTTCCTCCATGCGCTCAGAAGCGTCACCGAAGCGATGGGCGGGATATCCAGGATCGCGAGTCAAACGGGGCTCAACCGGCAGCAGCTGTACCGCACCCTATCAAGGGAAGGCAGTCCGGAGCTTCGGAGCTTGACAAAAATTCTCAATGCCTCCGGGCTGCAGTTCATCGTGGCGCCCAAGCCGTGAAGGACGGTGCGAGCAATGCGCAAGCCCCGCTCGAAGCCGAATCGATGTCCTGAGGTGCGCGAGTTTGTAGCGGCCGTGGGTGCATTAATTTCGAAGAATCACTTTGAAAACTCATTGTCTGGAGCCGATCGCAGGGTAGTTAGTGTATCGATACCGGTACACTGACGAGAACGCAAGGTGGCTCGGCAGGCCGCACGTCGCGTCTGGACGGCGATTGAGTCGGTAGACCAAATGGCGGTCCGCGCAGAATTCCGATCGTCCGAGAGTAAACTGGTTTCAGACTAGGGTTGCGCGGTGCTCTGCGCCCGCCCAATCCCGGTGCTTGCGCATTTTCGTGACAACCGAGGGGGATCGGATGAATATCGCGCGCAGGTTTGCAGTGATCGCAGTGGGCACCGCGATCTCGGGATGGTCCTTCCATTCGGCAGCGCAGGAGGACTTGAAAAGCCTGCGGGTAGTGCCCCACTCCAACCTTGCGGTCCTTGATCCGATCTGGACCACCGCGTACATGAGCCGCAATCATGGCTACATGATCTACGACACCCTTTTCGGCACCGACGAGAAGAACCAGATCAGGCCCCAGATGGTTGATAGCTGGAGTGCGAGCCCGGACAACCGTTTGTGGACCTTCAGACTGAGGCCAGGGCTCGAGTTCCATGACGGCAAGCCGGTGACCGGAGAGGACGTGGTGGCCTCGATCACGCGCTGGGGCAAGCGCGATGCGATGGGCGCCGCATTGATGACCTTCGTCGAGCGCATGGATTCACCCGCGCCCGATTCGTTTCGCATCTTCCTGCGGGAGCAGTGCGGTTTTGTGCTCGAGGCACTTGGCAAGCCTTCGTCCACCGTTCCGTTCATCATGCCCAAGCGCGTTGCCGACACGGATGCGTTCAAACAAATCGAAGAGCACATCGGCTCCGGGCCGTATATTTTCAAGCGCGACGAGTTCAAGCCGGGCGACAAGGCGGTCTACCTGAAAAACGCCAGATACGTCCCGCGCAAGGAAGCACCCTCCGGCACCGCGGGCGGCAAGCACGTGTTCGTCGACCGCGTCGAATGGAATCTGGCGCTGCGCGATGCGCAGGCACAGGTAAACGCGTTGCAGAAAGGCGAGGTCGATATCATCGAATCGCTTCCCTTCGATCACTACGAGACGGTCAAGAAGGACCCGTCGCTGAAGACTGTGAAATATTCCGTCGTGAACCTTCAGTTCTACGCGCGATTCAACCATCTGCACAAGCCGTTCGACAATGTGAAGGTACGCGAGGCGGTGCTGGCGGCATTCGCGCAAGAGCCCTTCGTGCGCGCTCAGGTCGGCGTAAAGGACCTCTATAGCCTCTGTCCGTCCATGTACATTTGCGGCACGCCGTACGCCAGTTCGGCCGGCAGCGACATCCAGTCGAAGTCGAACATGAAGAAGGCGCAGGCACTGTTGAAGGCCTCGGGCTACGACGGCAC
>JANMXB010000309.1:0-2281 GCA_031380765.1 Pseudomonadota bacterium
TCTATCAGCGCGTGCGTCGCGCCGTTTGGAGGCTGCAGTACCCTCAGGCCTCAAAAATCGTCTTACAACGGAGGGCAATCAAATGAAACGTGTACAACAGGGCTTTACCTTGATCGAGCTGATGATCGTCGTAGCGATTATCGGCATTCTGGCGGCCGTCGCACTGCCCGCATACCAGGACTACATGGTGCGCACGCGGGTGGCCGAAGGCCTGGCAATGGCCGGTGCGGCGAAACTGGCCGTCTCGGAAAACTCGGCCTCGGGAAACACCGACCTCGCCTCCGGCCTGGTTGCGCCCACAGCAACGGCCAACGTGACCTCGCTCGTCACCGCCTCCAGTACCGGCCAGATCACGGTGACCTATACGTCGGCCGCAGGTGGCGGAACGCTGGTCATGGTTCCGAGCTCCGGCGGCGTTCCGCTTTCGGCCGGAACGGTGCCCACCGGCGGCTCCATCAACTGGAACTGCACCGGCGGCACGACCTTGACCAAATACCGCCCGTCAGCCTGCCGTTAACACCTGCACCGCCCCTCGGGGCTATAAAAACGGACATCTCGCGATGTCCGTTTTTTTTGCCGAACACATCTGGTTACAGAATCGCGCCGGTTTTTACACAAAACCGGTTGTTCCCGCAGCGCGGGAACCGGTCAAATGGTTGTTCCCGTGATGTCCAGCACGGGGAGGAGGTCCGGTGAATAGACATCCAAGAGTGGTGGGCATGGTCCTGGCCGGACTGCTTGCCGCGTGCTCCACGTCCAATTCGCCGGTGGTCGTGCCGGAGGCCGACGCGCGTTCCTCGACGCCGGTGCCTCCGCCGGTGGCGGCGCATGCGCCGGCACCCTCATCCTCATCCTCATCCCCGAACACGCTCGAGAGCTACAAGCATGACTTTGCCGAGCGCGTAGCGCGCTCGAGTCCGGCCATCTTCCACGATCCGCTGCCGAAGATGCTCAAGTCGGTCGTGGTGGTGGAGGTCACGATCAATCGCGACGGCCGGCTCACGCATGCCTCGATCCGACGCTCGAATGGCTACAAGAACCTCGAAACCGCCGCGCTGCACGCAGTGCACCAGGCTGCGCCGTTCCCGGCGCCGTCGCGGGCCATCAGGCGCAACGACGGATCGGTGAATTTTCTCGAGACGTTCCTGTTCCGGGACGACGGCCGCTTCCAGATCCGCACCCTGGCCGAAGCGCAATAGTCGTTCAGCTTGCCTGCGGCTTCGCGCGGATGTGCTTGTCCAGGATGAGGATTCCCGTCATCACTGGAATCGAGAGGAAGATCCCCGCGACGCCGCCCAGTTGCTCCCCCGCGAGCAGGCCGAAGATCACCAGCGCCGGATGCACGCCGACGTTGCCGCGCATGAGGTACGGATTTAGCACGTAATCTTGGAAGATGCGGTAGACCAGGATGAAACCGGCGATCCATAACACGTGGTCGTATCCGGCCGAACCCGCGACCAGCAGCGCGATCAGCGCGGCCACGAGCGGCCCGAACACCGGAATGATTTCAAACACCGCCGCAATCACCGCCAGGAGGATGCCGTAAGGCACGCCCACGACGCTGAAGAACAAGCCGTACGCCACCAGCGTGGCCAGCGACAGCAGGCCCAGGGCGCGCACGTAGCCCCCCAGGGCCTCATCGAAATCCGTGAGGATGGACGCCACCCTCGCTTTGGACGCCGCCGGGCTCAACTCGCGCACCAGCGCGGCACGGATCAGCGCCCCGTCTTTCACGAAGATGATCGCGAGGATCGGGATCAGCACCAGAAAAATCGCGTTGCCGGCAAACGAAAACACCTGCAGGCCCGCGCTGCGCGCGAACGGGATCGTGGCCTTTATATTTTCGGCCGCGAAAAATTCGATCCGTCCGCGGAACGATTCCAGCCAATCGGGCAATGGGATTTTCTTCACCAGCTTCGCGGGGTCGGTGAGCGTGGGCAGCTGCTCGATCAGCTTTTGCGCCTGGTCGGCAACGGAGGGGGCGATCAGCGCTCCCCCCAGCGCGAGCACCCCGAGCACCAGCAAGGTTGCCGCGAGGACCGACACGCCGCGCGGGATCCCCCGCGGCGTGTGGCGATCGATCAGGTTGACCAGCGGCGCGATCATGTACGCGAGAAACACCGCCAGAATGAATATGAAGAGCGTTTTACGCACGGCGAATGCCGCGTAGAGCGCAAGCACCACCAGCGCTACGGTCCATGCGGCGCGTGCGGTACGCGAATCCCATCCGAACATTGCGCCTCCGTTCGCTAGTCCGGCGTGACCCAGCAGATGCCCTGGC
>JANMXB010000319.1:0-12719 GCA_031380765.1 Pseudomonadota bacterium
GGTCAATACCATCGGGCCTTTTCAGATGATCCGCGCGGCCGCGCCGCACCTGAAAGCTACCGGCAACGGCGCCGTCGTGAACATCACCTCTCGCGCAGGCGTCACGGGCGGCGGCTCGTCGATCGCCTATGCCGCCTCCAAGGGCGCGACGAATACGCTGACGCTCTCGCTCGCCCTGGAAGCGATAAAGCGATAAGCGATCGGAAATTCAATTCTGCCTCTTTCGCGCGTCGGGTGCGCTGATTGCGATTTGCTGCTGAATCAGCGCTGCCGGGCACGACATCGAGAGCATCTTGCGCCTGCACTCGATCGCGTGCAGCGCCGATGAGGTCGAATAGGCGTGAATCCGGAGCCGCGTGGGGCGATCACGCAGTGCGAGGCGATGTCGGGAACCGGGTGATAGGTGATGGGGATGACCGCGTTGCGCGGCCAGTCGGGCGCGTCGGCGGGCGGGCCGCGCTCGGCGGGCTCGGGCGCCCAGCGTCCGAGGTGCTCGAGAATGCGCCGCACCACGCCCGGGTCGTCGATCAGCGCGATCACGCGCATGGGGCCGCAGTTATTACTTCGGCATTTTGGACAGACGAGCGGATCGGCTTCGTAGACCTTGCGGATGAGCCGCGCCCAGGTTGCCTTGGCGCGGGTGGAGAACGCGCTCAGGGCTACCTCGGCTGCCGGGGCCGTTGTCGTGGGCTGTTGCGCCTTGAGCGCCTTCGCGCGTTCGCCGCGCGCGCGGTTGGAATACCAACCGACGTAGCGCACCAGATGCTCGTGCCGATCGGGGATGTGTTTGCACAGCAGTTCCAGCCACTGGGCGCCGGGCATTGCGCGCCAAGAGCGGTCGGCCGATTCTTGAGATTTTATTTTTAAGATCGGCTTCCAGAGCGGCGTTCCGGCCTTTTTTGTACCGATACTGGTACATTCTATGCGTCCCGGAGATTCCGTCTAGCCTGGCGGCGAGCTCCCGTCCGGCCGCGCCAGGATGCCGAGCTTTTCGTACACCGGACGGATCTCGCGCCGGATCGCGGGCAGCTGGCGTGCGTAGAGCGCGGCCCCGGCGAGCGCGAGACCGCCGCCGATCCCGAGCGTCGAGGGCGGCCCGACGTATTGCGACAGCCAGCCGGCGGCGAGCGCCCCGATCGGACTCATGCCGAGGAAGGACATGATGTAGATGGCGGCGACGCGCGCGCGCAAGTGATCCTCGACGATGGACTGCAGGATCGTGTTGGTCGAGGCGGCGGTGAGCATGATGCCCGCGCCGATGAGGTAGACCAGCGGAATCGCCAGCCACACACTGGTGCAGAACGAGAAAGCGATCAAGGCTGTCCCCGCCACGCCGACCGCCACCGGCAGCAGCGTGAACAGTCCGCGCACTGTTGGGCGCGTGGCCAGGTAAACCATGCCGCTCACCGCGCCGAAGCCCGCCGAGCTCAGGAGCAGGCCCAGAGTGTGGGAGCCGCCCAGATACACGGTCTTCACGAAGTACGGCATCAGCGATTGGTAAGGTTGGGTGGCGAAGCTAGCCAAGGCAAGCAGGAGGACGGCGCATCGCGTTGGCAGGAACCCCAGGGCCCAGCGAAACCCGGCCGTGAATTGTGTCAGCCAGGCCTCGTTGCCGCGCTCGGGGACCCTGGGCGTTACGCGCACGGCGATGAGCGCGCCAAGCACCGCGAGGTAGGACACCGCGTTCAGTCCGAACCCCCAGGTCTCGCCGAAGGCCGCGATGACCGTGCCGCCGATCATCGGGCCGACGAACCGCGCGCCGTTCATGATCGTGGAATTCAGCGCGATCGCATTTGGCAGGTCCTCCTTGCCTTCGACCATCTCGATCAGGAATGACTGCCGGCTCGGATTGTCGAACGAGTTCACCAGGCCGAGGACGAGGTTGCCGGCGATAAGGTGCCAGGCTTCGATATGCCCTGAGGCCACCAGCACGAACATCGTCGACGACTGGAGCAGAGCGACCGACTGGGTGCAGATGAGGACCTTGCGCTTGGGCAGCTTGTCGATCCAGACCGCGGCGACCGGCGAGAGCACCAGGAACGGGATCTGCAGCGCAAACGTCGCCAGCCCGAGCAGGAAGGCCGAGTTAGAGAGTTTGTAGATCAGCCAGCTCGTCGCGATGAGCTGCAGCCAGGTGCCGATCTGCGACACGCCCTGGCCGAACATGAACACCCGGAAGCTGCGGTGCCTGAACGCGCGCAGCGCGGGAATCATCGCCGCGTGAGCTTGTCGAGTTGGATCTTAAGCTGCTCCAGTGTGGCTTCGAAGCCCCGAAGCCGCGCTTTTTCCTGCTCGACGACCTTCGCCGGTGCGCGCTCGACGAACGAGGCATTGGCAAGTTTGGCGCGCGATTTCGCGATCTCGCCTTGGACGCGGGCGATTTCCTTGCCGATCCGTTCCTTCTCCGCGGCAACGTCGATTTCGACGTGGAGCATGAGGCGGAATTCGCCGAGAATGGCCACCGGCGCGTCGGCCTGCGGCAATTCGGTCACCGCCTGGAACTGCGAGACCTTGGCGAGCGACTGCAGGTAGGGTGCGAGGCGCGCTATCGCCGCGCCATCGCCCGCCACGAACAGGGGCACGCGCACGGCGGGTGAAACCCCCATCTCGCCGCGCAGGTTGCGCACCGCGTCGACCAGGCTCTTGAGCAGAGCCATCTCGCGCTCGGCGATCTCGTCGATCTTTGCCGGCTCCGGCTGCGGATAGCGGGCGAGCGAGATCGACTCCGCATTCTTCCTGCCCGCAAGCGGCGCCACGGTCTGCCAGAGTTCCTCGGTGATGAAGGGGACGACGGGATGCGCGAGGCGCAGCGTTGCCTCGAGAACGCGCAGCAGCGTCGTGCGCGTGCCGCGCTGGGCCTCTGGTGACCCGTTCTGCAGCTGCACCTTTGCCAGTTCGAGGTACCAGTCGCAGTACTCGTCCCAGACGAAGCGATAGATCGCGCCGGCCAGGTTGTCGAAGCGGTATTCCTCGAAGCCCCTGGCGACCTCCGCCTCGGTACGCTGCAACTGACTAACGATCCAGCGGTCGGCGAACGAGAGGTCGACTGCGTCCTTGTCATCCGCCCCGCAGTCTTGCCCTTCGGCGTTCATCAGAACGAAACGCGTGGCGTTCCAGAGCTTGTTGCAGAAGTTTCGATAGCCTTCGCAGCGGTTGAGGTCGAAATTCAGCGTGCGGGCGAAGCTCGCGAGCGAGGCGAACGTGAAGCGCAAGGCATCGGCGCCGAACGACGGGATGCCGTCCGGATAGTTTTTCTTCACGTACCTCTCGATTTTCTGCCTGTGGTCGGCGCGCAGGAGCCCCACGGTCGATTTGGCAAGCAGCTCCGGCAACGAGATGCCGTCGATGAGATCGAGCGGGTCGAGCGTGTTGCCCTTCGACTTGGACATCTTCTGCCCGTCCGCGTCCCTCACCAGGGCATTGATGTAGACGTGGCGGAAGGGCACTTTCCCGGTGAAATGCAGCGTCATCATGATCATCCGGGCCACCCAGAAGAAGATGATGTCGAAACCCGTCACCAGCACCGAGGAGGGCAGGAACGTGTCCAGGTCCCGGGTCTTTTCCGGCCAGCCCAGCGAGGAGAAAGGCACCAGCGCGGAGGAAAACCACGTATCGAGGACGTCGTCGTCGCGCCTGAGCACGCCCCTGAAGCCTTTGGCCGCCGCCTGCCGGCGGGCGTCTTCTTCATTGCGGGCAACATAGATGTTGCCGCCATCGTCATACCAGGCGGGAATCTGGTGGCCCCACCAGAGCTGGCGCGAGATACACCAGTCCTGGATGTTCTCCAGCCAGTGGTTGTAGGTGCTCGCCCAGTGGTCGGGATAGAACTTCACGTCACCGCTGGCGACGGCCTCCAGCCCAGATTTTGCGAGGCCGTCGGTCTTCACGAACCATTGGTCCGTGAGCATGGGCTCGACTACAACGCCCGTGCGCCCGGACTTGGGCACCATCATCTTGTGCGGCTCGGCCGCGACAAGGAAGCCGTCGCGTTCCAACTGCGCCACCACCGCCTTGCGCGCGTCGTAGCGGTCCATGCCGCGGAATTGCGCAGGCCCGTTTTGGTTGATCTTCGCCTCGAGCGTGAAGATCACGATCAAGGGCAGGTTGTGGCGGATCGCCGCGCCGTAGTCGTTGAAATCGTGGGCGCCGGTGATCTTCACGCAACCGGTGCCGAAGTCGCGCTCGACGAAATCGTCGGCGACGACAGGGATGGTGCGATCGCACAGGGGCAGGATCACCCGTCTGCCGACGAGATGCCGGTAGCGCGGATCTTGCGGATTCACCGCGACCGCGCCGTCGGCAAGCATCGTTTCGGGCCGCGTTGTGGCAATCGTCATGCCGCGCAGCATGATCGGATTGCCTTCCTTGTCGATGGAGGCCTGCGGCCCGTCGACGAACGGATACAGTATCTGCCACATCGTACCGACGGTTTCCTCGCTGTCGACCTCGAGGTCGGACACCGCCGTACCGAGTACAGGATCCCAGTTCACCAGGCGCTTGCCGCGATAGATCAGGCCCTCCTCAAACAGCCGCACGAAGACTTCGGCCACGGCCCGCGACATCTTCGCGTCCATCGTGAAATAGCCCGCGCTCTGTCCTTCCGCGTCGGCGTACGTCCAGTTCGCCGAGTCGCCCAGGCGGCGCATCTGGCGCGTGATCGTCGAGCCGGATTCCTGCTTCCAGGCCCACACCCGTTCGATGAACTTTTCGCGTCCGAGGTCATGGCGCGATTTGCCCTCGGCCTGCAGCTGGCGCTCGACGACGATCTGGGTGGCGATGCCCGCATGGTCGGTGCCGACCACCCAGTTGGTGTTGAAGCCGCGCATGCGGTGGTAGCGGATCAGGGCATCCATCAGGGTCTGCTGGAACGCGTGGCCCATGTGCAGCGTGCCGGTGACGTTCGGCGGCGGCAGCTGGATGCAATACGGCGGCTTTTGCGGGCCGTCGATTGCCGCGAAGTAGCCCTTGGCCTCCCACTCGGCGTACCAGCGGCGCTCGATGGAATGGGGCTCGAAACTCTTGTCGAGAGACATTAAGGGCTTGTCACGCAAAGGAAAATGCAACGCGGATTATACCAACCGCGCTCGCGACTCAGGACGAGCGCTCGCGCTCGGCAATCTCCTTAGCGACCGCGGTGGCGACTGTCTCGCGCACCATTTCGCGGATGCTGGACGACAGCTCGGCGCGCAAGCCGTCGTGGACCTGTTCGAGGAGATCCCCGATCGTACGATTGAGGCGCTGATCCAGCGACCGGTCCAGCTCGGTGAGCAGCTTCTCCAGCACTGCGCCTTCGATCCCCGCAATGAACTCTTTTCCGTACAGCACGGGCGAGGACGCCGGTATCGAGTGCGGATCGATGATTTCGGTCAGCACCGGGATGTCGTCATCGGCTTCCGGCGCGGCCGTGGGCGCGGCGACTGGCGCGGCCGGGGCCTGCGCATTTTCCTGCTGGCGCTGGTGATGGCGTTTGAGCAGCGCGTCAACGCGCTCGACGAGGGGATTGAACTCGCTCATGTCATTCCCGCGCCGCGAGATCGTGGGTCCCGATGGCGTAGCCGCGCTCCTTGTAGAACTTGAAGCGGCCGCGGCCCTGGACTCGTTCGGCATCGTCCTGTCCGACGATCTCCAGCAGGCGCGCATAGCGCTCGAAACAAGGTGGGCACTCGACGCCGAGGTTGAGCAGCACATCGCATTCGGGCGCTGCGGCGGGATCCGAGGTGATCAGCACCGGCGTGTGCGCCGCAAGCGGATCGTGCGCAGCGCAATGCGGAATGAAGGAAAGCTGCTGCCAGGTCCACAGCATGTTGTCGATGCGCCGCGCGGTCTCGGTGGCGGGGGCGAAGATCAGCAGCTTTTTTTTCTGTGCGAAAGCCTTGCCTGCAAGCCTGCAGGCAACCTGCAGCCGGTCGTCGGCGTTGAAATAGAAGTCGATCGAAGTCATCTGATGCGGGGGCAGGCCCCCCCGCGCGCCGGGCGACTTCGTTTCAAGGCTTTATGCCGGCATGGCGGAGCGCAAAGCGGATGAGCAAGGGCACGGGCCGGCCGGTCGAGCCTTTGTCGCGGCCGCTGCGCCATGCGGTGCCCGCCACGTCCAGGTGCGCCCAGCGCAACTTGCGCGTGAAGCGCGACAGAAAGCATGCCGCGGTTATGCTGCCGCCGGGACGCCCGCCGATATTGGCCATGTCGGCGAAATTCGAGCGCAACTGCTCCTGGTAGTCCTCCCACAGCGGCATGCGCCAGACGCGGTCCCATGCATCGTCAGCCGCCCCGCCGATCTCGCCCGCGAGCTTGTCGTCATTGGTAAAAAGTCCGCTCGCAACGTGACCCAGCGCAACGACGCAGGCGCCCGTGAGCGTTGCGATATCGATCACCACGTCGGGTTCGAACCGCTCGGCGTAGGCGAGGGCGTCGCACAGAATGAGCCTGCCCTCGGCGTCGGTATTCAGAATTTCGACCGTCTGGCCGGAGAGCGTCGTGACGATGTCGCCGGGGCGCGTCGCGTTGCCGCCGGGCATGTTCTCGCAAGTCGGGATGAGGCCGATTGCGTTCACCGGCGCGCGCATGCCCGCTAGGGCGCGCATTGTCCCGAGCACACTGCCGGCGCCGGACATGTCGAACTTCATTTCATCCATTTCGCCCGAGGGCTTGAGCGAGATCCCGCCGGTGTCGAAGGTGATGCCTTTTCCGACGTAGACGATCGGCTTGCCCTTCTTTGCGCCACCGATGTACCTGAGTACGATGAGCTTCGGGGGCTGGCGCGAGCCGCGCGAGACTGCGAGCAGCGCGCCCATGCCGAGTTTTTCCATGTCGCGTTGCTCGAGCACCTCGCAGCCAAGCTTGAATTCGCGCGCGAGCTTCTTCGCCTCCTCGGCAAGGTAGGTCGGCGTGCAGATGTTGGGCGGCAGGTTGCCCAGGGTTTTGGCCAGGTCGGTGCCGTCTGCCGTGGCGGTGGCCTCCTTCAGGGCGCTCTCGGCCTGCATCGTAACCGGTGCGCCGATTACGGCTACAGTCACTGTAGCGAGCGCTGGTACCGGCGCCTTCTTCTCGGTCTTCAGCGCATCGAACCGGTAGAACACGTCGCGGATTCCAGTCACCGCATGGCGCACGTTCCACGGCAGTGCGCGGCCCGCGACCTTGACGTCGGCGAACGCGAGGGTGGCGTCGTGGCTGCCAAGATTCTTGAGGGCAGTGGCGGCGGCGCGAATCGCGTCGCGAAACGCCGTCTCGCCGAACTCTTTCTGTTCGCCCAGCCCGACGAGCAGAATACGCTCCGCGGCAACACCCGGCACCGCGTGCAGGAGAAGTGTCGAACCCGTGCGGCCGGTGAGGTCGCCGCGCGCAAGCACCTCGGCGATGCGGCCCTTGGCGGCCTTGTCGGTGAGTTGAGCCGCGTGCGTGAGAGCGGCGCCCTGCCAGACGCCGAGCACGAGGCAGCCGGTCTTTTTCTTCTCGGGGCTGAGGGCTTTTATGCTAAATTCCATCGCGGTTTCCTTGTTGCGGCCGGCGCCAATCTTCGCACGATTTGCGCCGTGCCGGGTACAGCCTCCAGCCAGCGCCAATGCACGCGCATCCTCCTCGCCAATGATCTTTCAACGCGCGCTGCTCCGTGAGTTCGCAGGCCTCGCGGGCGCGGTGTTCATGACGTTATTCCTGATCGCGCTCACGGTGCGCCTCATCCGGTTGCTCGGCCAGGCCGCGGGCGGCAAGCTCCCGTCGGATGCGGTCGTCGCATTCCTCGGATTCTTCACCATCAGTGCCCTGCCTATCCTGCTTTCGCTCACGCTGTTCGTCACCGTTCTGCTCACGCTGACGCGCAGCTACCGCGATTCAGAGATGGTCATCTGGTTTAATTCCGGCCTATCGGTCGCGGCGTGGATGAAGCCCGTGCTGATGTTCGCGGGCCCGTTGGTCGCGGTGATCGCCGCGCTGTCGCTCTTTATTTCGCCCTGGGCGGTGCAAAAGAGCGAAGAGTACCGGGTGGGCATGGACAGCCGCGACGAAGTGTCCCGCGTCAATCCGGGGGTGTTCGGCGAATCCAGCGGAAGAGACCGGGTGTTCTTCGTCGAATCGGTTTCCGGCGACGCGCTTGCAGTGCAGAACGTCTTCGTGAATTCGGTGCAGCACAGAAAAACCGGCATCATGATGAGCAACAAGGGGTTCGTCGAAGTCTCGCCCGCCGGCGACCGCTTCCTCGTGCTGCTCAACGGCCGCCGCTATGAAGGCAACGCGGGCGAAGCCGATTTCCGGGTGATGGAGTTCGAGCGCTACGAGACGCGCATCGACGTGAAAGAAGGGGTCGCGCCCCTCGAAACCCAGAAAAGCCGTTCGACCCTGGCGCTGTTCGAAATCCCCACCAACGCCAACCGGGGCGAGCTCGTCTGGCGGCTGGGCGTGCCTCTGTCCGCGCTTATCCTGTCTTTGCTCGCCATTCCGATGAGTTTCGTCAATCCCCGCGCCGGCCGTTCGGTGAACCTGCTGTTCGCGCTGCTCACCTACATGTTGTATTCAAACCTGTTGTCCCTGAGCCAGGCGCGCGTGGCGCAGGGCCTGCTGTCTTTTGCAACCGGCCTGTGGCTTGTGCATGGGCTCATGCTGGTCGTTCTGGTGATTCTTTTCGCGCGCCGCATCAGCGGGCTGCGGGGATGACGCAGTGACCGCGAGGACGATCGAGCGCTATTTTGCGAGCCAGATCTACGCCGCGGTCGCGCTTGTGCTCGCGGGTTTTCTCGCCCTGTTTGCGTTCTTCGACCTGGTCAACGAACTCGGCGACCTGGACATCGGCGAATACCATCTGCGCGAAATCGTGACTTATGTGGCCCTGACGGTGCCTGCGCACGCCTATGAACTGTTTCCGGTCGTGGTGCTGATCGGGACCCTTTACGTGCTCGCGGCCCTCGCGAGCAATTCGGAATACACGGTCATGCGCGCGGCAGGATTCTCGCCGCGCGATGCCGGGCGCGCCCTCGTGAAAACCGGCCTCGCGTTCGTTGCGCTGACGTTCGTGCTGGGTGAATGGATCGCACCCGCCGCCGAGCAGGCTGCGCAGACGCTGAAGATGCGCGCGAAGAGCTCCCTGATCGGGCAGGAGCTCAAATCCGGGCTGTGGTTCAAGGATGAGCGATCGTTCATCAATGTGCGCGAGGCCCGCCAGGACAATGCACTGACCGGCGTGCGCATTTACGAGTTCGACAGGGATTACAAACTGACCCTTGCCCGTTCCGCCGACCGCGGCGAGTACATCGGCAACGGGTTATGGCGCCTGTTTGGCGTCGCGCAGACGCGTCTTACGGCCCAGGGCCCGCGCGTGGAGAAAATCGCGGAGCTCGATTGGCGTACTGCGCTGACGCCGGACCTGCTGAACGTCCTGATCGTCGCTCCGGAACGGATGTCGGCCTGGCGGCTGTACAAGTACACCGAGCACCTCGCGGGTAACCGCCAGAAAACCGAGCGCTATGAGATTGCGATGTGGAAAAAGCTGGTCTACCCGATCGCGACCCTGGTGATGATGGCCCTTGCCCTTCCCTTCGCATACATGCACGTGCGGGCCGGCCTGCTCGGTGTCAAAGTGTTTTTCGGCATCATGCTGGGTATCGCATTCCACATGCTCAACAGCCTGTTCTCGCATATCGGCCTGTTGCAGAACTGGACGCCGTTCACGTCCGCGGTCTTGCCGAGCGTGGCCTTTCTGGCGGCGGCGATGCTGATGATGTGGTGGGTGGAAAGGCGCTAGCCTGTATTTGATACCAGCACCAGTCTGGTACCCGCCAGCCTGTCGTGCAGGAACTGGCGATCGCGGTCGACCAGGGCCCAGCCCAGGCCAACGCCCGAAAAAACGAGGGTCGCAAAGGCAATCCACGGATTGCGGTGGATGAACGCCGCTGCGAGGGCCGCACAGAACGATCCGACGAAAATCGCCGCCAGGAAAAGACGCATGACCGCAACCCGTGGAGGCACGCGGCTGCGGCCGGGCGCGACCAACCGGATCTTCCAGGCTTTCATCGCGAGAGTCTGGCCGCCGCGCAGCCAGCACCAGAGGAAATACGCGGCAAAAACCGCGGCCAGGTAAAACTGCAGCGCAGTGCGCTGCCACCCGGCGACCACCGCGCCGCCGGCGGCGAACTGGAAAAGCCAGGTGGCGATGAAGGCGACCGCGAACAGCAGGGTCGCCTCATAGAGCATGCTGAAAATCCGCCGCATGATCCCCGGGACGTCGCAGGCCGCGGGTTCGATCACCGCGGAATCAGTTTGCCGGGGCCGGAATGGCTGAAGACAGGGCTGGCGCGGGTCCCTGAGGATCGGAAACGGCGGGCGGTTTTTTGGCCTGCGCAGTCTTTGCGCGGCTGCGCGGCTCGATCTTATCCGGCTTCTTCTTGGTTTCGGCCGCCAGATTTTTTTTGACGTCGGCGGGCAGCTGCTGGTATTCCGCCCATTGCTGCGACACTTCTTCGCGCTTGGCGGGCGGCAGCTTGCCGATCTTGCGGTACTGCTCGCGCGCCTCGCGCCGCTGGTCAGGCGTCAGTTTCACCCAGTCGGTCATGCGCGTTTGCACCCGCTTCTGTTCGATTTCGGTCATCGCCGGATAGCGCTTCGCGATCCCGATCCACTTGGTGCGGCGGGAAGCGTCGAGCGCATTCCATTCGCCCGCCAGTGGCTGGAGCGTCTGCTGCTGCTCGGGCGTGAGATCCGTCCACGCGGGGTTCTTTTTGGGTGGGGCGGCGTGCGACGCGCACGCGAAAGCCAGCGCGAGGACGGCGGCGGTCAACCGGACCGCAATGCCGAGGCTGGCGGGGCTCAGAGGGGCGAGCGCTTCTTCAGCCATGCCTCGAACCCTTTGTCCAGGAACGCATCGAGGGGCAGGTCGTCGGTGAGGAGCAGGGCGTCGATTTCCTCGACCTCGGCCACGCGCTGCTTCTGCTGCCAGCCGTTGATCGCAAGCAGGCCGCCTACGAGCACGGCCATCGGGAGCACGAGGCGGAACGAAAATCCGGTCAGCCCGCCGAAGCTGCCGATCATGCCGTCGGCCCAGGCCAGGCCGGCCACCGGCTTGGCGACAAGCTGCAGTCGGAGCGCTTTCTCGCGTGCCAGCCGCAGCCGGTTGAGGGTCTTGCTCTCAAGCTGCGTCCCTTGGTTAAGGATCTGCCTGATTTTGTTGCCAAATTGCGGCTCATTCATATATGGCCCCGAAATTTACAATAACGTCAGAGGGTTATGCCTTTTTTTCGCAAGGCGGCCGCCAAAGCATGGGTGGCTCGCGAGCAATGCGTTTTCACGCTTCCCTCCGAGCAGCCCATCAGTTTGGCGGTATCCGCGACGTCCAGTTCCTCCCAGTAACGCATCAGGAATGCCTCACGTTGACGCTCCGGCAGGCGGGAAACCTCTTGCTCAATGATTTCAATCAGTTGCTTTCGCTCAAGCTGCTCGACCGGGGGTTGCTCATGTTCCGACCTCGGCTCGACGCGCAAAGTTTCCAGGGGATCATAGTCGTCGTCTTCGCGGTCGCGGGCGGTTCCGAGGGATCCGAGCAGCGTTCCCCACAGGGAGCGCACTTTCTGGCGCCGATAGTAGTCACGGATCGTGTTCTGCAGGATGCGCTGGAAAAGCATCGGCAGCTCGGCCGCCGGCTTGTCGCCGTACTTCTCCGCCAGCTTGAGCATTGCATCCTGGACGATGTCCAGCGCGGATTCCTCGTTGCGAACTGCGAATACCGCCTGCTTGAACGCGCGGCGCTCGGCGCCGGCAAGGAAAGCCGACAGTTCGCTGGGTGAGGCCAGGGGATCTCCGTCTCGAGCGCCCGTTTTAGTCAGGTGTGTCGCACGGGCTTCGCGGCGATGGTATCAAATGCGGCGTGCCGCCGCTTTGTCGTGCGCGAGCGCTGCGCTGTGCCTTGACCGCATCGCAACATCTGGTTAACGTTCAAGGTTTTCCGTAACTTATCCAAAGCCCCATGGACAGAATTAAAGGCGTGGAACTCACCGGCGCAGAGATCGTCGTTCGCTGCCTGCAGGAAGAGGGGGTCGAGTATGTTTTCGGCTATCCCGGCGGGGCGGTGCTCTACATCTACGACGAGCTCTTCAAGCAGGACAAGGTGAAGCACGTGCTCGTGCGTCACGAGCAGGGGGCGGCGCATGCGGCCGACGGCTATTCGCGCGCGAGCAACAAGGTCGGGGTGTGCCTGGTTACCTCCGGACCCGGTCTCACCAACGCGGTGACGGGAATCGCCACGGCATACATGGATTCGATCCCCATGGTGATTCTCGTCGGCCAGGTGCCGACGCACGCCATCGGGCTGGATGCGTTCCAGGAGGTGGACACGGTCGGGATTACGCGGCCCTGTGTGAAGCACAACTTCCTCGTCAAGGACGTGGCGGATCTCGCGCTGACGATCAAGAAAGCGTTTTACCTCGCAACCACCGGGCGGCCAGGGCCGGTGCTGGTCGACATTCCCAAGGACATCACCACGCACCCTACCAGTTTCGTCTATCCCGACACCGTGTCGATGCGCTCTTACAACCCGGTGATCAAGGGCCATGGCGGCCAGATCAAGAAGGCGGTCCAGCTGCTGCTCGAGGCAGAGCGGCCAATGATCTACACGGGCGGCGGCGTAGTGCTGTCCAACGCTTCGCGGCAGCTCACCGATCTCGTGAGGGACCTGGGGTATCCGGTCACCAACACCCTCATGGGCCTTGGCGCCTATCCGGCCACCGACGACCGTTTCCTCG
>JANMXB010000374.1:0-5363 GCA_031380765.1 Pseudomonadota bacterium
CGGTTCATCGAATTGGCCGGCGAAATCAACCGCACCATGCCGGAATGGGTCGTCGGCAAGATTGGCGAGGCCCTGAACGATCGCGCACTGGCGATAAAGGACAGCAGGATTCTCGTCCTTGGCATAGCGTACAAGAAAAACGTCGACGATATGCGGGAGTCCCCCGCCGTCGAACTGATGGAGCTACTGGCAAAACGCGGGGCAAAAGTGGAGTACTCCGACTCGCATGTTCCGGTGTTCCCAAAAATGCGCGAGCACTATTTCGATCTCCAAAGCGTCCCGCTCACTCCGCAAAGCATTGCCTCGTACGACCTGTTGCTGGTCGCGACCAATCATGACTCCTTTGACTACCAAATGATCGGCAAGCACGCACGTCTCATCGTGGATACGCGAGGCGTGTTTCTGGAGCCGGCCGCAAACGTGGTAAGAGCCTGACCGTTATGCGTACCTGACGCGGCGCAGGTAGAGATTGTTGGCCGCGAGGGCGCCGATCACCAGCGCCGCGCCGCCCAGCTCGACCGCTTCGTAACGGCGGCCCAACGCGGCTTCGATCGCGAACACCCCCACCGGCACCAGGTTGACCATCAGCATGGCGTTCAGCGGCCCGAGGTACTTCACGCCGGCGTTGAAACCGAGCACGCCCAGCACCACGCTGCCGGCGGCAAAGTAGAGGATCTGCCACCACACCGACGCGATCGCTTCGATCGAAGGCACCGCGACGAAGCCTGTAGCGACAGCCAGCGAGTTGGCCACAACCAGGCCGATCCCTCCAGGGAGGCAAGTTAGCGTGGTCATGCGCAGCGGCGACCAGCCGGTGAAGCGCCCGCCAGCCAGCGTGTAGATGACCCAGCACACCGCGCCCAGCAGCACCAGGATGTCGCCAAGCAGCGACCCGCCTTCGAATGCGCGGGCCGGATCGCCTTTGGTCACCACGATAATCACGCCGGCGATGGCCACGGCCACGCATCCCAGCGTAAAGGCGGGCGGCCGCTGGCCGCGCACGAGCCAGAGCGCGAGGGCGGTAAGCGGGGTTTGCAGCGCCATCAGGATGCCGGCGTGCTCGGGGCGCGTGAAATTCAGTCCGTACCAGACCAAGGTATTGAACCCGGTGATACCGACGATGCCGAACCCGATTGCCGGCCAGAGACGGGTTCCATAGCGGAACGCCTGACGCCCCTCGATCGCCCAAAGCAGCGCAGCGAAAATCGCAACGCCGAGCACATAGCGCAAAGTGCCGAGCGAAAATGCGTCGATCGTCGCCAGGCTGCGCTTGGCGATCGGGAACATCGGCGCCCAGCACAGGATACAGACCGCGCTCCAGGCGAGGCCCTTGAGAAGATTGCCCGGCGGAATTGTCAGGCGGCCTTTTTCTCGTCGCGCAGTGCCCGGCGCAGGATCTTGCCGACATTGGTTTTCGGCAGCTCGGCGCGGAACTCGACGTACTTCGGCCGCTTGTACCCGGTGAGCTGCTCCTTGCAGAAAGCCAGCACCGCCTCCTCGGTCAGAGAAGGGTCTTTTTTCACGATGAATATTTTCGGGACTTCGCCCGAGTGTTCGTCGGGAACGCCGATGGCGGCGACTTCGAGCACGCCCGGATGCATCGCCACGACCTGCTCGATCTCGTTCGGATACACGTTGAACCCCGAGACGAGGATCATGTCCTTCTTGCGATCGACGATGCGCACGAATCCCTTTTCATCCATTACGCCGACGTCGCCGGTGTAAAGGAATCCGTCGGGTCCGAGCACGTTCGCAGTCTCGTCGGGACGCTGCCAGTAGCCCTTCATCACCTGCGGGCCGCTGATGCAGATTTCGCCCGGCTGGCCCTGCGCGACTTCCTTCTTGTCGTCGTCGCGGATCGACACGATCGTCGAGGGCAGGGGCAGGCCGATGGATCCGCTGTAGTCGGTCAGCGTCAGCGGGTTCATGGTTGCCGAAGGGCTGGTTTCGGTCAGGCCGTAGCCTTCGAGCAGGACCTTGCCGGTCACCTGCTTCCATTTGTCCGCCACCGCCTTCTGCACCGCCATGCCGCCCCCAACGCACACCTTGACGCGGGAGAAATCGAGCTGATTGAATTGTGCGTTGTTGAGGAGCGCGTTGAAGAGCGTATTCACGCCGGTGATCACGTTGTAGGGGTGCCTGGCGAGCTCCTTGACGAAACCGGGGATGTCGCGGGGATTGGTGATCAGCACGTTCATGCCGCCCACCTTCATCATCAGCAGGCAATTCACCGTCAGCGAAAAGATGTGATACAGCGGCAGCGCGGTGATGATCACCGGCACCTCGCCTTTCAGGCCCGGGATCAGCCAGACGGAGGATTGGGCGATGTTGGCGAGGATGTTGCGATGGAGCAGCATCGCGCCTTTGGACACACCGGTCGTGCCGCCGGTGTATTGCAGGAAAGCGATGTCCTCGTGGCCGGTCTCGACGGGCTTGAGGGTCATCCCCCCCCCTTGCGAGAGCATCGCATTGAAGCGCACCGCCGATGGCAGCTCGAAGGCCGGCACCATTTTCTTCACGTTGCGCACGACGAAATTCACCAGCGCCCCCTTGAGGCCGAGCATGTCGCCGAGCGACGCGACGACGACGTGCTTGACCGGAGTGCGCGCGACGACCTCCTGCAGCACGCCGGCAAAATTCTCGAGCACCACGATGACTTCCGCCCCCGAGTCCTTGAGCTGGTGCTCGAGCTCCCGCGGCGTGTACAGCGGATTGACGTTGACGACCGTGAGGCCGGCCCGCAATGTGCCGTACAGACAGACCGGGTACTGCAGCACATTGGGCATCATCAGCGCCACGCGGGCGCCTTTTGCCAGGCCCTTGGACTGCACCCACGCGCCGAACGCCTCCGAAAAGCGGTCGAGCTCGGCGAAAGTGATGGTTTTTCCCATGCAGTGGAACGCGGGGCGGTCGGCGTACTGCTTTACGCACTTCTCGAACAGGTCGCCGACCGACTTGTAGTCGCCATAGTCGATCTCGGCGGGCACACCGGGCGGATAGCTTTTGAGCCAGATCTTTTCCATGGGGTCTCCTCCAGCCTCGAGTGGGCCTTCTGGAGGCGATTCTAGCGGTTTTTGAATGCCGGTTTGCGCTTCTCGACAAAGGCCGCCATGCCCTCTTTCTGGTCGGCAAGCGCGAATCCCGAGTGAAACAGGCGCCGCTCGAACAGGATGCCCTCGGTAAGCGAGCTCTCATAGGCGCGGTTTACCGATTCCTTGATCATCATCACCACGGGCAGCGAATAGGCGGCGATTTTGTCCGCGACCGCCATCGCCTCGTCCATCAGCTTTTCGAGCGGCACCACCCTCGACACGAGGCCCGAGCGCTCGGCTTCGGCCGCGTCCATGGTGCGCGCGGTCAAACACATGTCCATGGCCTTGGCCTTGCCTACCCCGCGCGGCAGCCGCTGCGTGCCCCCCGCACCCGGCAGGATGCCAAGGTTGACCTCGGGCTGGCCGAACTTCGCGTTGTCCGCGGCGATCACGATGTCGCAGGCCATGGCCAGCTCGTTGCCGCCGCCGAGCGCGTACCCGGCAACCGCGGCAATCACGGGTTTGCGGATCTTGCGGATGTGCTCCCAGTCGCGCGTGATGTAGTCCGAGCGGTAGACCTCGATGAAATCCCAGTCCTTCATCGCGACGATGTCGGCCCCTGCGGCAAACGCCTTCTCGTTTCCGGTGATGACGATCGCACCTACGTTGTCGTCCGCATCGAAGGCGTACAGCGCCTCGGCCACCTCCTGCATGAGTTTGGGGTTGAGGGCGTTCATCTGCTTGGGGCGATTGAGCGTGATCAAGCCGACTTTGCCCCGTATTTGCGCAAGGATGAATTCGTAGGCCATCTTTTTCTCCGTATTTTCGTTAGGCGTCGATAGCATGGACTTTGGGCATGCGCGCATTCTAGCGCCCTTGGTGTAAGCTTTCTCCAGCGTATTTCCCTCTTGATTTCAACCCGGCAGAAATCCACGCCTATGACCACTCCCATCCTGGTTTCATTCGACGCGGGCGTACAGACCATCACCCTCAACCGCCCGGACAAGCTCAATTCGTTCAATCCCGAAATGCACACGCAACTGCGCGCCGCGCTCGACGAGTCGGCGGGCAATCCGGCCATCCGGTGCGTGCTGCTCACCGGCGCCGGGCGCGGCTTCTGCGCGGGCCAGGATCTATCCGAGCGCGAGATGAAGGACCCGGACACGCCAAGGGATCTGGGCGCGACGATCGAGAAGTTCTACAACCCGCTGGTGAAATTCATGCAGGCGCTGCCCAAGCCGATCGTTTGCGCCGTCAACGGCGTCGCGGCTGGCGCGGGTGCGAATATTGCGCTGGCCTGCGACATTGTCCTTGCCGCCAGGTCCGCGTCCTTTCTCCAGGCATTCGCGAAGATCGGCCTGGTCCCGGATTCGGGTGGCACCTACTTCCTCCCGCGCCTGGCGGGCACGGCGCGCGCCATGGGATTGGCGATGCTCGCGGAAAAGCTGCCCGCGGCCGATGCCGAGCACATGGGCCTCATCTGGAAAGCGATTGACGACGCCGCCCTGATGACCGAGGCGAATGCGATGTGCAGGCATCTGGCCACCCAGCCGACCCGCGCGCTTGGCCTCATGAAGCAGGCGATCTACGCGGCCGGCGGAAACTCGCTTGCCGAACAACTCGATCTCGAGCGCGATTTGCAGCGCAAGGCCGGCGGTTCCCACGATTACCGCGAAGGCGTCACCGCCTTCCTCGAGAAACGCAAGCCGAGCTTCACCGGCCAGTAGGCCGATGATGGACAAGGACGCACTCGCCGGAGCCACAGCCGAGGTCATGTGGCGCGACGACAACGCATCGAAGTGGCTCGGCATGAAGGTCGAAGAGGTACGCCAGGGCTATGCGCGCCTGTCGATGGGGGTCACGCGGAACATGGTGAATGGCCACAACCTTTGCCATGGCGGGCTGATATTCACGCTGGCAGACAGCACCTTCGCTTTTGCGTGCAACAGCCACAACCAGCGCGCGGTTGCGGCAGGCGCGTCGATCGAATTCCTTGCCCCCGCGTTCCTGGGCGATGTACTCACTGCCGAAGGCGTGGAGCAGGCCCTCAAGGGGCGCACCGGGGTGTACGACATGAAGGTATCGAACCAGAAGGGCGAACTGATCGCCCTCTTCCGGGGAAAATCGGCGGCGATCAAGGGGCTGCTGGTGGGAGACGCATGAAGCCATTCCCGCTCGACCCGATCGAAAAGGCATCGATCGACGAATTGCACTCGCTGCAGCTCGAGCGGCTCAGGTGGTCGCTCAGGCATGCCTACGACAACGTCGAGCACTACCGGAAAAAGTTCGATGCGGCGGGCGCCCATCCGGAAGACGTCAAGTCGCTCGATG
>JANMXB010000333.1:0-2536 GCA_031380765.1 Pseudomonadota bacterium
GCGGCGTCGGCACGGCCGAACCGCGCGGCCATGCGCGAGATGGCGCCGGTTTCGTGGCGGTTGCGCGCGAGCTGCATGATTTCGAATGCCTGCGCCACCGTCGCCGGGGTGGCTTTCGCTCCCGCCGCGCCAAGCAAGCTCATTTGCATTGCCAGACTGGACCGATACAAGCGGCGCGAAGCCTGCGCAGGTGCGGGCGCCGGTTGCACTGGACGCGGATCGACGGCCGCCTGCGGCGGCAGGGGCGCGGGAGGCGCAGGAATCGATGGCGGTGCGGCAGGCTTGGGCAGCGGCGCAGGCGCCACGACCAATGGCTGAGCCGGAACTTTGAGGGGCGCCACGACAGCGGGCTTTGCCGGCGTGGCCTGGACCGGCAAGCTTGTTTGCGCGGGGGGCGCGACCGGCTCAACCGGCCTGGCCAACGCGACCGGTGCCGGCGCGGGTGTGGGTGCAGGCGTCGGTGCGGCTATCGGTGTGAGGGTCGGCGCGGGTGTCGAGGCAGCGATCGGTGCGGGCGTCGGCGCGGGCAATGCCTGAATCACGGGGGCCGGCTCGCGCGCAATGTCCACCGGCCGTCGCACCGAGGGTCTCGCCCGCGCAAGATCCCGGTGCAGCAAGGCCAGGTAATTGCGGCTCTGGACCGTATCGGGATGCTCCATGCCAAGCGCCTTTTCGCGGATCGCGAGCGCGCGGCTTACCAGCGGTTCGGCCTCGTTGAGTCGCCCAACGCTTCGGTACAGCGCGGCAAGGTTGTTGAGAGCCGAAGCGACGCGGGGATGCTGCGGCCCCATCGCCTTCTCATAAATGCCGATGGCCCGGATGAGGACCGGCTCCATTTCGCGCTGGCGGCTCTGCGTGTGGTACAGCAGAGCCAGGCTCTCGAGGCTCATCGCGAGATCCGGATGGTCCGGCCCGCGGAATTTCTCGTCGATCGCGACGGTGCGCCGTATCAGCTTCTCGGACTCTTCGAACCGGCGCTGGACGCGATACAACTCGGCCAGCCATGCAAGGCTGGTCGCCAGGCGCGCGTCCGATTCGCCGAAGCCTTCGGCCTCGTTGAGCGCGAATTCGAACTGCCGCGTGGCTTCGTCCGGATCGCGCCGGTTGTAGGCCGCGGTTCCCGCGTCGAGAAAGCGGGTCCACGTCGCCTCGTCCGCCGCGTTGCCTTGCGGCGCGACCGACACCAGGGCGGCGCCCAGCAGGACAGTCACCAGCCTTGCGGCGGCGGTCCGGGTTCTCATGAGCGCAATACCGGCTCGGACCGCAGGGGCCGGGTCAGGCCTTCACGCGGCTCCGGTACTCGCCGGTGCGAGTATCGATCTCGATCATGTCGCCCGTGTCGCAGAAGAGCGGTACACGGATTTGGTAGCCCGTCTTCAGCTTGGCCGGTTTCAGCACCTTGCCCGAGGTGTCGCCGCGCACCGCCGGCTCGGTCGCGATAATTTCGCGCGCCACGGTCTGCGGGATGTCGACTGCAATCGGGCGGCCCTGGTAGAGGGTCACTTCGGCCGGCATTCCATCCTCGAGATAGTGCAGAGCCTCGCCCATGGCTTCCTCGTCGACCTCGTACTGGTTGAACTCTTCATCCACGAAGACATACGAGGGCTCGGCGTAGTACGAGAAGGTGACTTCCTTGGGCTCGAGGGTCACGACCTCGAATTTTTCGTCGGCCCGGTAGACCGTTTCGGTTGCCGACCCCGAAAGCAGGTTCTTGAGTTTCATCTTGACCACGGAAGCATTGCGGCCCGACTTGCTGAACTCGGCCTTGAGGACCACCAGCGGATCCTTGCCCACCATGATCACGTTGCCCGAACGGATTTCTTGTGACTTCATTTGCGTCCCGATTTCCACATAAGCAAACCCGTTATTTTAGTCGTTCCCCGCAGTATTGCGCCAGATTCCCGGCAAGTTCCCCCGCAAGGGCCAGCCGGCCAGCCCAGGCCCGGGCGTGCAGGCGCATTTGAACGCGCTGGCCATTGAGACTTTCCCAGGCGGCCTGTATCTGCCCGGATTGCGCAGCCTCGGATCCATTCCAGAGGTGCGACAGACCGCGCAAGGCCGCAGCCGCCCCCGGTTCCAGAGCCGAGCAATAGACATCGAGAAACGCGTCCAGTTTCACCCGGTGCTGCCCTTCGCGTTGGGGATAGATCTGCCACAGCAGCGGGCGCTCGGCCCATTGCGCCCTGACAAACGAGTCTTCGCCGCGCACGAAATTCCAGTCGCAGGCCCAGAGCAGCTCGTCGTACGCCGGTTGGGGCAGAAAGGGCAGGAAACGGACTTCGAGGCTGCCCTTTACAAGCGTTGCGGCGTCGCCGGGGTCGGCCGACCCGAAAAATTCGCAGACCTGCGGACGCAAGCTGCCGCGCGGCACGGCCACGACGATCCGATCCTTGCCCGCCGACCAGGCTTGCATGAGCGCCGCAACCGACGGATTCTCGTAGCCGAACAGCGACACCACAACATCCTTTGCGGCAGTCGGAGCGAACCCCAAGCCCTGCCAGAACCCCACCTGCGCGCCGGCTGAGGCTTCGAAGGC
>JANMXB010000346.1:0-5727 GCA_031380765.1 Pseudomonadota bacterium
CACGTGGTCACGCTGCAACCGACGGACCTGGACCTCGTGAAGACCAACTCGGGCGGCACGATGGTGCGCGGCAAGGTGGTGGGGATGAGCGTCGACCTGGGAAACGGCCACGCGGTGGTGGAGCGCGAGGCCTCCTACGGCCGGCCGATCGCCAAATGGATCCCGATGTGGGGCGAGGAAGCCAAAATCGAGATCGACGCCATTTACGCGCGGCTGGCAGCCAGTTATGGCGACGAGCGCGCCAGGCGCATGGCCACGCGCGCGCGCAACCTGCTCATTTTTCCGAACCTGGTGATCAACGACATCATGTCGGTGACCCTGCGCACGTTCCAGCCGGCGGCGGTCGACTACATGGAAGTCAGCGTCTGGGCGATCGCGCCGGGCGAGGAATTCGGCAAGCCGGCGCTGGAGCGAAGGCTCACGAATTTTCTCGAATTCCTCGGCCCGGGCGGATTTGCCACGCCCGACGACATCGAAGCGCTGGAATCCTGCCAGCGCGCGTTCGCCGCGAGCCGTGAAGCGCCCTGGAACGACCTCTCCAAAGGATTGGGCCGCGAGCCCGACGCGACCGACGAACTGGCGCAGCGCGTGTTCTGGCTCGAGTGGCGCGACCGCCTCATGCAACGGGCGGGCTAGCCCATGACCCCGCTGCAGGCGCTGACGCGCGTCGAGGTGGAGGACTTCCTGATCCTGGAGGCGTCGCTGCTGAACGAGTGGCGCCTCGAGGAATGGCGCAAGCTCTTTACCGAGGACTGCCGCTACCTCGTGCCCAATACCTCAGGCGATCCTTACGCGCCGCCGGAATCGTCGCTCTACCTCATCGCCGACGACGGCCACCATCTCACCGAGCGGGTCAAGCGCCTGGGCAAGAAGTCCGCCCACGCCGAGTATCCGCGCTCGAAGACAAGGAGGCTGATCGGCAACGTGCGTTTCCTGGAGCGCTCGGAGGTGTGGGTCAAGGTCGAGTCCAGCTTCGTCACCTACCGCTCGAGCCAGGGCGTCACCGACACCTTCTTCGGGCGGCACGAGCATTGCATCGTGGAAGACGACGGGATGCTCCGCATCCGGGAAAAGCGCACGATCCTCGACATGGAAACGCTGCGCCCGCAGGGCCGACTCTCGATCATCGTATGAAGCAATCAACCGGGGAATCCCAAATGAAGGGCATCAGCGGCAGGGTCGCCGTCGTGACGGGCGGCGCGGGCGGCATCGGCGCGGGCCTGGCACGCGCCTTCGTCGCGGCCGGCGCAAAAGTTGTCTCCGCCGACATCCTCGAAGAACAGGGCGCGGCGCTCGCGAAGGAGCTGGGCGATGCCTGCGCATTCAAGCGAACAGATCTGCGCAGTGACGCCGATATAGAACACCTGGTGGCGTTCGCGGCCGAAAAATTCGGCGGCATCGATTTTGTCGTCAACTCGGCCTGCACCTACGCCGACAAGGGCGGTGAATCCGACCGCGCAGGCTGGCAGACCGGATTCGACATCAACCTGTTCGGCGGCATCGTGCTGATGCAGAAAGCGCTGCCGTACCTACGCAAGTCGGCATGGCCGTGCATCGTCAATTTCAGCAGCGAGGCAGCGCACGTCGGGTTGCCATCGCGCTGGGTGTATCCGGCCACCAAGGCGGCCATCGAGCAGGTCACGCGCAGCCAGGCCATGGACCTCGCGGTCGACCGGATCCGCGTGAACGCCGTCATGCCGGGATGGACCGCGAAGCCCTGGCAGGCAACCGCGCCGAAAGAAACCCAGGAGCAGTACGCCTACTGGGGCAATCGCCTGCACATGCTCGGACGTGTCGGCAAAATGGAAGAGGTCACCGATGCGGTGCTGTTCCTGTGCTCCGAGCACGCCGGGTTCGTGACCGGCAGCTGCCTGCGCGTCGACGGCGGCCACAGCGCCATGGGGCCGCAGGGAAGGGATGTGGTGCTGCCGACGACTTTGCGCAAGGGGACGGCGGCGGCTCAGCCGAAGTGACGGTTTTTGGAATTTAAATATCTCTCGTTAGTTTGTGCAATTGCCATGTTTGCGCGAATGCGCAAACACTTGAATTGCACAAACTAACGAGATAGGGGTCTCACAGCGGAGTGCGGTGTCCGACTCGCCGCCAGGGAGGTTGATATGGGTTTGAATCGCATTTTTTTCACGCTCTGTGCACTTGCGATTTCCTTCGCAGCCGTCGCGCAGCCCTTCCCCGCCAAACCCGTCACCATGATCGTCCCCTTCCCCCCGGGCGGCTCGGTAGACGCAATGGCGCGCCAGGTGGCGGCCGGCCTGGGCCAGTATCTCGGCCAGACCGTGGTGGTCGACAACAAGGTCGGCGCGGGCGGGATGGTGGGTTCGGGCATCGCCGCAAGGGCCGCCCCCGACGGCTACACGATCCTGCTGGGCACGACGAGCGCGCTGGGCGTCTCGCCCGCGCTTTACAAGTCGGTGCCTTACGATCCGCTGAAGTCGTTCACGCCGATCATCGAAGTCACGCGCGGTCCGTTCGTGCTTACGGCGAAGAATGGCCTGCCGGTTCACGACGTGAAGGAATTGGTGGAGCTCGCCAGGAAGAATCCCGGCAAGCTGAATGCGGGGTCGGCTGGCCAGGGCAGCGTGCATCACTTTGCGCTGGAGATGCTCAAGCAGGCCGCCGGCATCGACATCGTGCACGTGCCTTACAAGGGCGGCGCGCCCGCGTGGACTGCGCTCATCGCAGGCGACATCGACCTGCTGTTCGACAGCATGCCCGGGCCGCTCATGTACCCGGGGCGTGTCAGGCCGCTGGCAGTCGCGGGACCGCATCGCCTCCCCGGATTGCCCGGGGTGCCGACTTTCGCCGAGCAGGGGCTGCCCGCCGTGGAGACGCTGTTTTTCTGGGCGCTCCTCGCCCCCGTGGGTACGCCCGCGGAGATCGTCGCCAAGCTCAACGCCGCAGCCGGACAGGCGCTGCGCGACCCGGTCGTGCGCGCCGAATTCGCCAAGCAGAGCATGGAGACTTCGCCCGGAACGCCCGAGGACATCGCGCGACACATGGCCCAGGAGATCCCGCGCTGGCGCCAGGTCGTCCTCAAGGCCGGTCTGAAGCAGGAGTAGCCGCCCGATGAAGCTTCCCGCCGCCAGCCTGGACCTCGAGCATCGCACCGCGTACCGGTTCTCGATGCTGGCGGCGCAGAGCACGCGCTGCATGTCCGACCTCTACCGCAAGCTCGGCCTCACGGTGGGCGGCTGGCGCACCCTTTCGCTAATCGGGCGCTATGAGCCGATCCATCCCAGCAGCATTGCCGAGCGCACCAGCGTAGATGCGGACAAAGTTACGCGGGCCGTCGACCGCCTCGTCGGCAGGGGAATGGTTGCGCGCAAGGTGGACGCCCGAGACCGGCGCCGCATCGTGCTGACCCTGACCGCGGGCGGACGCCGCGTTTACACCGAAATCGACGGGATCCGCCGCGCGGTGGAGGAGAAATTCCTGAGCGTCCTCACCAGGGACGAGATCGCCCGCTTTACCGCGACCCTGGACAAGCTCGAGGCGCAGGCGCGGCGGATCTTCACCGGCAAGGGCGCCTGGCGAGAGGTGGTGGGCAAGAGCGCCGCCAGGACTACTTCGTCAGGCCGGGCAGCCAGAGCGAAATCGCCGGCACGTAAGTGACGAGCAAAAGGGCGACGCACATCGCGCCGTAGAAAGGCCACAATTCCTTCGACACCTCCTCCATCGTGACTTTGCCGATCGCGCAGCCGACGAAAAGCGTGGGGCCGACCGGCGGGGTGATGAGGCCGATGCCCAGGTTGAGGATCATGATCATGCCGAAGTGCACCGGGTCGATGCCCAGCTTGAGGATCACGGGCATGAAGATCGGTGTGCAGATGAGCAGCATCGGCGCGAGGTCCATGAACGTGCCCAGCAGCAGCAGGAGGATGTTCACCAGCAGCAGGAAAACGTATTTGTTCTCCGAGATGCCGAGGAAGAACATCGTCACCTTGGCCGGGATCTGCATGATCGCCATCATGTAGCCGAAGCCGACCGAGAATCCGATCAGCATCATGACCATGGCCACCGTCTTGACGACGCGGTGGACGAGGTGCGGAAGGTCGCGCCACTTGTAGTCGCGGTAGACGAGGAAAGTGACCAGAAACGCGTAGACGCACGCCACCGCCGCGGATTCGGTCGGCGTGAACACGCCCGACAGGATGCCGCCCATGATGATCACCACCGTCACGAGGCCCCACAACGCATCGACGAAGATCTTCGGCACGTCCTTGAGCGGCACCGGCTCGCCCTTGGGGTAGCCGCGCTTGTGCGCGGTCCACAGCACCAGGCCGATCAGGCACAGGCCGAACAGCAGTCCGGGAAAGATACCCGCGAGAAACAGGTGCGCCACCGAGATCGTGCCGCCCGCGGCAAGCGAATAGATCACCGCGTTGTGCGAGGGCGGAATCATGAGCGCCTGCACCGAGCCGCAGATCGTCACGTTGGTGGCGAACACGCGCGGGTAGCCGGCCTTGACCATCTGCGGAATCATCACCGAGCCGATCGAGGCCGTGTCGGCCACCGACGAGCCCGAAATGCAGCCGAACAGGGTCGACGCCAGGATGTTTACGAGCGCGAGGCCGCCTCGAATCACGCCCACGAACACGCGGGCAAGGTTGATGAGCCGCGCCGCCATGCCGCCCTCGGCCATGATTGCGCCGGCCAGCACGAAGAACGGGATCGCAAGCAGCGCGAAATCGTCCGTGCCGTCCGAGATTTTCAGCATCACCGCTTCGAGCGGGATGTCCACCCAAAGCGCGGCGATGAGCGCGGCGAGGCCCAGCGCGTAGGCCACCGGCACGCCGAGCGCGCAGAGCAGCGCAAACGAGCCCAGCAGGATGAGGATGTCCATCGCTATTCGAGCTCGGCGGGCTGGTCGCTGTACATGATCGACGTCTTTGGCGGGGTTCCCACCCAGACGCGCTCGATCAGGAACAGGAGGGTGAGCAGTCCGGCAACCGGAATCGGCAGGTAGACCAGCGCCACCGACACGGACGGAAATTCGGCCATGCTCTGGAAGCGCGTCACCAGGCACAGCTGCGCGCCGTGGTACAGCATGAAGAGGGCGGTCGCGCCCATGCAGGCGTCGACGCCCCACAGCATCGCGCGCCGCTGCGCCGGGTTGACCGCATTGAGCAGCGCCTCGACCGCGATGTGCACGTTGGCCCGGTAGACCGCTGCGCCGCCGAGGAAGGAGAACATCACCATCATGATCACTGAGGCCGGCTCGGGCCAGGCGAGGGGATCGTTCATGGCGTAGCGCATGAACACGCCGAGCGGAATGATCAGCGTAATGACGATGAGCGCGGCACCGGAGAGGACGATGCAGGCGAGGTAGAGGAGCTCCATGGCCGCGGCGTAGCGGGATTTCAGGATGGCGGGACTCCGGATTGGGGAGTGGCGCGTATTTTTGTTGTCAGGATGACCGGACTCCGATTTGGAGGGCGGTGCGTATTTTTATTGTCAGGATGGCGGGACTCCGATTTGGAGGGCGGTGCCTGCTTTTGACCGGGATGGATGGAGCACGGCACCTATTTTGATTTTCCCATCTCTCACGTTTTTGCGAATGGCTGTGCGCGCCGCCGGCGCGCGCGTCGCTTTCGCAAAAATGTGAGACCCGCAAATCCATCTACGCGCGGCGCCGATCGTGTCCGCTCAACCCTGCCGCCCCCTACTTCGTCTCCTCGATCCTCTTCAACAACACCGCATATTTCGCGC
>JANMXB010000384.1:0-5650 GCA_031380765.1 Pseudomonadota bacterium
CTGATGAAACCCGACACGGTGCTGCTGTCGGCGGCCGCGGCGGGGTCGCTCGGCCTCAAACCCGGTGACAGGCTTGCGCTCGTCGCGGGCGCGGGCCGGATCGAGCTCGAAGTGAGCGGGATCGTTCCCGGCCTGCGGGGCAACGCTGCATGGACCGACCTCGCCACCGCACAGTGGCGCATGCAGCGCCTGGGCAACCTCAACCGGATCGACCTGCGCCTGAATCCGGGCGCCGATCCCGCAGCAGTTCGCGAGCGGCTCAACGCGCTGCTGCCCGCCGGCGCCTATGTCGCCGAAGTCGAGCAGCTCGAGGAACAGGGGGCGAATCTGTCGCGCGCGTATCGCGTCAACCTCAACGTGCTCGCGCTCGTGGCGCTGTTCACCGGCGGATTCCTGGTTTTTTCCGCGCAGGCACTGGAGGTTGCGCGCAGGCGCGCCGAGCACGGGCTGCTGCGCGTGCTGGGGCTGACGCGCGGCGCAGTTGTGAGACTGGTCCTGGCGGAAGCCGCGCTGATCGGCGCGGCAGGCAGCGCGCTCGGCCTCGCGCTGGGATATGCGCTGGCAAAGATTGGCGTGCGCGCAGCGGGGGGCGATCTGGGCGCGGGCCTATTCCGCGGCGTGACGCCGGAGATCGGCTTTGCGCCGGCGGCGGCTTGCGGATTCCTTGCCGCCGGAATCTCGATCGCGCTCGTCGCCGGCTGGCTGCCGGCACTCGACGCGGCGCGGGCGTCGCCTGCGCGCGCGCTCAAGAGCGGCGACGAGCAGCAGATGTTCGAGAAGCTGACTTACGTCTGGCCGGGCGTTGTCATGATTGCGGCGGGCGCAGGCTTCGCGCAGGTCGGCCCGGTGGGCGGCATCCCGCTGTTCGGTTACGCGGCGATCGCCCTCATCCTCATAGGCGGAATCCTGCTGATGCCGCGCGCCGCGACCGCGCTGCTGGCGCTTGCAGGCTTGCCTCGTGCGGTGCCGCTCGGCCTCGCGCTCGCGCAACTGCGCGGTGCGCCGGGACAGGCGATGGTGAGTCTTGCGGCCATCGTGGCGAGTTTTGCGCTGATGGTGGCGATGGCGATCATGGTGGCCTCATTCCGCGAATCCGTGGACGAATGGCTGAACGCAGTCCTGCCGGCCGACTTCTACCTGCGCTCCTCCCATTTGGGCGACACGGCATTTCTCGCGCCCGGATTCGAGGCTCGCGTGCGCGCCCTGCCGGAAGTAGCGCGCGCCGAGTTCCTGCGCGCCGACCGTCTCACCCTCGACCCGGCGCGGCCCGCGGTATCGCTCGTCGCCCGCGAGCTGCCGGCCGGCGCGGAAAAATCGCTGCCTTTGCTCGGCCCCCCACGCGCGCGGATCGCAGGCGATCCGCCGTCCGCATGGGTAAGCGAAGCCGTCGCGGAGATCTATGGTTACCAGCCCGGAAGGAAGATCGACCTCGCCATCGGGGGCGAGCGCAGGACGTTCGTCGTGGCAGGCATCTGGCGCGATTACGCGCGCCAGCACGGCGCAATCGTCATCGATCGCGCGGACTACGTGCGGCTCACCGGCGACGAGCGCGTCAACGACGCGGCGTTGTGGCTGCGTCCGGGCGTCGGCGAAGCACAGATCGAATCCGCGCTGCGCGCCCTGCCGGGCGGCGCAGTACCCGACATGGCCGGCCCGGGGGAGATCCGCGAGGTGTCGCTCAAAGTGTTCGACCGCAGCTTCGCGGTCACCTATGCGCTCGAAGCAGTGGCCGTGCTCGTCGGCCTGTTCGGGTTGTCCTCCAGCCTTGGCGCGATCGTGCTCGCGCGCAAGCGCGAGTTCGGCATGCTGCGCCATCTCGGCATGACGCGCGCCCAGATCGGCGCGATGCTTGCGTTCGAGGGGGCATTGCTCGCTTCTTTCGGCGCGGCTGCCGGACTCGCGGTTGGGTGGGTGATCGGCTTCATATTGATCCGCGTGGTCAACCGGCAATCGTTCAACTGGGGCATGGAAATTCATCCGCCCTATGGCCTGCTGGCCGCGCTGACGCTCGCGATGATCGTGCTGGCCGCGATGACCGCGTTCTGGTCCGGGCGCGAAGCGATGGGGATGGGACCGGTCAGAGCGGTAAAGGAAGATTGGTGAGAAGGAGGACGTTTCTCGCCATGCTTGGCGCGCTCGCCGCGCGGCCCGCGTCGGCGGCTGAAGTCTCCTATCCGGCGGTCGTCCCCGGTTACACACTCGTGTTTCCGCGCGATCACGGCGCCCATCCGGATTTTCGCACCGAGTGGTGGTACGTCACCGGCTGGCTGAAGACTGCGCGTGGCGAGGACCTCGGCTTCCAGGTGACTTTCTTTCGCACGCGAGCGCCGTACGCAAGCGACAACCCGAGCGCCTTTGCTCCGCGCCAGCTGCTGCTGGCGCACGCTGCGCTGGCCGATCCGAAGATCGGCCGATTGCGGCATGACCAGCACGCCGCGCGGTCCGCCCTGGGTGTCGCAGGCGCGGACGAGGGCAGGACGCGCGTCTGGATCGACGCGTGGCGGCTGGAGCTGCAGGAGAAAACCTACCGCGCCGCGATTCCAGCGCGCGATTTCGGCCTCGATCTTGTATTTACCTCGGACCGGCCGCCCCTGCTGCAGGGAATGAACGGAGTCAGCCGCAAGGGACGCGGCGAACGCGAGGCGAGCTACTACTACAGCCGCCCGGGGCTCGCGGTGAGCGGAACGATCGAGCGCGGTGCGGGCAAGGAAAGCGTCACCGGCTCGGCGTGGCTCGATCACGAGTGGTCGAGCGAGTACATGGCGGCGGGCGCGAGCGGCTGGGACTGGATCGGCATCAACCTCGCCGATGGCGGCGCGCTGATGGCGTTCCGGATGCGCGGCAAGGATGGGAGTGTCCTGTATGCGGGCGGCACGCTCATGCGGCCCGATGGGACGAGCGACGCTCTGGGTCCGCAGGACGTCGAGTTCATGCCGCTGCGCCGCTGGCGCTCCCCGCGCAGCGGGACTGAGTACCCGGTCGCGATGCAGGTGAAGACAAAGGGCTTCGTCTGGCGCATCGAGCCGCTGCTCGAGGACCAGGAACTCGACTCGCGCGCAAGCACTGCGACAATCTACTGGGAAGGGGCCGTCCGGGTCAGCCGCGACGGAAAACCCGCGGGCCGGGGATACCTTGAACTTACGGGTTACTGGCGGCCGATGCGTATTGGCGATTAGGCCGCTGCGCGCCTCTCGCGCCGTTTCGAAGTCGCCTTCGGCCTCTTCACGGTACCGTGAGGATCCGATCCGTCTGCAGGGAGGAATACGATTGCACGGTGTCAAGCATGAGAAGAAACAGTGCACACCCTAAATCGCTGTCGGTGCTTCTAAAATTTTATCCAACTCTTTAATTAACCCTTCCCATCCCCGGTTTATCTCCTCGTTAAGTCGTCTATGGAGATCTACAATTCCATTTTCGTCAAACCATTCACGTGTGTCTCCAGCCACTACACTTCGGTACGGCCTTCCGGTACCGTAGACGCCCTCGCAGTCTCTCCAGTAGTCAGACGCGCTGCGCAGCGGGTCTCGGTACATTGTCTGCCCGATTAGTTGAACTTGGCGAGATAACCTGTCCACCGCTGCGTCCACGTGCTCCAGAATTTGGCGCAGAAACTCGCGAGCGTCGGCATAGTCCGGAATTGCTGAAAGATTCGCAATAATGGCCTTTAGGTCATTTACCCGTTCGCCGGCTGTGCTTGTGACCATCTGACGTGTTGCGTATCCGAGTTGGTAGTAATAGTCGAAGTGGTCCCAATCACCCTCGCGTCGCACCGAAGCCCACAAAGTTCGGGGATGTATTGCGCCTATTTCTTTCACAAGAAATTTGTCGGGCCTTATGCTGCTAGCCAAGGTCCTATTGTTCTCCGTCCATGCTCTCAGATGCTTCATCGCCTCGGCAAACGCAAGTGCGCGCGTTTCGGCCGTGCGATGAGCGACTAGCTGTTCGATTTTCTTGACTAGATCGGAGACGCGATCAACGTAATGTTGACGCACCCGAGAAAACTGCTCGGCCACGAAGCTCCGAAATGAGGTGACATCCGAAAATGCGGATGCATTCAAGAATTTTACTGGAATGTTGTTAGCGCCAAGCGGTTGAAGGGCCCGCTGAATATGTAAGAACTTGGCGTTGTATCCAGCCTCAACAGTCTCAACATAGTCGTTTCTTGATTCGTCCTTCATTTCCAATGCATCTTGATTTCGGGGTAGGACTAGCAGTACGAGGCGGTCGTCCAAGCTGGAGTCTGTGTGCATCGCTTTCGCACGACGAATAAGGTCCATTGTCGCCAGATCTGGAGCCTCGCCAAATTTAGTGCAGAGCACCACAACCGCATGAGCATCGTCAAAATGGTTCTCAATGTCTGCGCGTGCTGACGACTGCTCGATTCCTCTAGTGTCGATGACGCCGATGTTGAGGTCTGCGCTATCAAATAGCTTCCCAGGTATGACGACAGTTATTCTCTTTGGAAGGGAGACGCCGGTCTTTCGACCATTGTTGATCTCTTTAAATGTCCTCTGTAACCACTCGAGATCCTTGGTAATGTGGTCGCCCTCCGGACACCAGAGAGTCGTTTCTCGGCGCCTGAGCAAATCCATCTTGCTGAGAATCTGAATCGACAACTCCTCCCGATTTTGGAACGTTGCCGCGAGGGCCGCCGCTTCGGCCTCTGTCAGGTTGGAGAGACCGCGAATCGCGCGGGCCATCTCTTCGGGTACCCAGGGTATTTCTTCAGGTGAAGCGGATGGCGTCCTGTCACCTACCTTGGATTTTTCGGAAAGCCTTGTCCTTTCGGTGGGTGTTGGTTTCTCGACTTGTTTTCCAACCGAAAGAAGGTGATCTGCATAGTCCAGTACGGACCGCCGCACTTCCTCGTCGGCGCACGCATCGACGATCAATCCGTACTTTGGGCCAGCTTCAACTCGAACTTCGCAGAGAGTGATGCGCCCGCCGCCGACTTCGAGAACCATACGACGTACGAAGGGCAGTGACTCGCTGATGGTCAGTCCAACGGTGGCGCAAATCGCGCTGGTCTTGCCTGCGCTAATTCAAATGAGCGGAAGATCGATCCCGAACGGCAGTACGGATTTGCGGTATTACTGCCTTACTGCTAAACTGCGTCCATGAAAACAACCCTTACGATGACCAGCCGCGGCGTGGTGACGCTGCCGGCAAAGCTCCGCCGAGCGCTTGGCCTCAAGGCCGACGATCAACTCATCGCCGAGACCACATCGCAAGGGCTGTTGCTGCGTCCCGCGGTCACGCTCCCGATTGAACTCTACGACGAGAAGCGAATCGTCGAGTTCGACCAAGCCGAAGCGGAACTAGGCAAGATCCTGCCTCACAAGAAGCCGTCGACTCGCTGATCTTCGGCGAGCGTGTACTCGAATGCGGATATTCCTTGACGCGAATATTCTCTTTTCAGCCGCGAAGTCCGACGGCGCCATTCGGCGGCTGCTGCACTTGCTCTCAGGAAAGGGCCACCAATGCACAGTAGATGCATACGTCTCTGAGGAGGCGCGCCGAAACATTGCGGCCAAGGCTCCGGAAGCCATGCCGGTTCTGGAGGCTCTTCTGTCGCACATGCCTCGGGTTGATGCGCATGTCGGTGAGCTGTCGCCCGATGCAGCACTACTTCTTCCGGAAAAGGATCGTC
>JANMXB010000387.1:0-2184 GCA_031380765.1 Pseudomonadota bacterium
TACGCGAGCTGGGTTCAGAACGTCGTGAGACAGTTCGGTCCTTATCCACTGTGGGCGCAGGAAACTTGAGGGGTTCATTCTCTAGTACGAGAGGACCGAGAATGACGCACTTCTGGTGTGGCAGTTGTTCCGTCAGGGGCAGCGCTGCGTAGCCATGTGCGGAAGAGATAAGCGCTGAAGGCATCTAAGTGCCAAGCTCATCCCAAGATATGGTTTCCCGGACGTAAGTCCCTAAAGACCCCCGGCAGACTACCGGGTTGATAGGTTAGGCGTGTAAGTTCAGTAACGAACTCAGCGGACTAATACTAATCGGTCGTGAGGCTTGATTGCTTTTCTTCTTTATTGAAGATGGGCGATTTCAACTCACGAATTGTGTTCCTAGTGTCCTGTGTATAGTTTTCAGAGAACAGCAGCAGTGACGAGTGACATGTGACCAGTGGCCAGCCATTCCGACAAACGGCAGCTGCTCGAAGAACTCGCGATGCTGCTCGTCCATGTACGTCCGGATCGAGTGCCGTCCCGCAACGCCCATGCGGTCACGGACGCCCACCCGCTCCTGCACGAGGCGCTCGCCGCGATGGAAAGGTTCTTCGGAGTCGCTCAATTCAGCTCCTAAATGTACCGGTACCAGCACGAAAACAACTGAAAAACCAGTGCCAGAGCGGACTTTCCAAATAAATGTTCAAGATTCAGGCGGCCGGGAAGCTGCGAACCGACCGTGACCGCATCCCGGAATTGTGGCACGCTACCTGCTTTAGGGAGTAAGCAATGCTCTCCGCCGCCCGCCTGCGCTCCTTCCTCGGCATCGCCACCGTCCTCGCCGTCTGGCAGATCGCCGCGCACTTCGACTGGATCAACGCGCTGCTGATGCCCTCGCCCTGGGCGATCGTCGAGGCGCTCTGGCAGATGGGTGCGGAAGGCACGCTCTGGGGGCACCTCGGCGCGAGCCTGCAGCGCGTGTTCGCGGGCTTCCTCCTCGCCGCGGTCGTCGGCATCACGCTCGGCGTGATCACGGGCTGGATGCAGCGGGTATCGGAAGTCGTCACGCCGGTGGTGGAAGCGCTCAGGCCTATCCCGCCCATCGCGTGGACGCCGCTTGCGATCCTGTGGTTCGGCGTGGGCAACGCGCCGAGCTATTTCCTCGTCTTCATCGGCGCGGTGTTCCCGGTGTTCATCAACACGTTCTCGGCCGTGCGCAACATCGAGCAGAGCCAGATCAACGCCGCGCTGTCCCTCGGCGCCGGCCCCGGCCTGATCCTGCGCGACGTGCTCATCCCGGCCTCGCTGCCGGTGATCTTCCCGGGATTGCGCATTGCACTGGGAGTGGGCTGGATGTGCGTGGTCGCGGCCGAGCTGATCGCCGCGCAATCGGGCCTCGGCTACATGATCCAGCAGAATCGCCTGCTGCTGCAGACGCAGAACGTGCTGGCAGGCATGGTGACGATAGGCATCGTCGGCTACGCGATGAGCGCGGCGATGGAAAAAGTGGAAAGGTCGCTGGTGAAATGGTCGGCGGCGGGGCGCAGGTGAACAACGGCGCGCCGGAAATCGTCGTCCAGGCGGTCTCCAAGCGCTTTACCGCGCGCGGCGCGGCCGACGGCGTGCTGGCACTGGACTCGATCAACCTCGCGATAGCGCCGCGCGAATTCGTCGCGCTGCTCGGTCCCAGCGGTTGCGGCAAGTCGACGCTGCTCAACCTCATCGCCGGCTTCACATTCCCATCTGAAGGCATCGTCACACAAGGCGGCAACACAGTGACGGCGCCGAGCAGCGCGCGGGCCGTGGTGTTCCAGGACTACGCGCTGTTCCCCTGGATGACGCTGCAGAGAAACGTCGAGTTCGGCCTCAAGGCGGCAGGCGTGGACGCGGAGGAGCGCGCCACCCGCGCAAGAGCCTTCCTCGCCAAGGTCGAGCTCGCGGGATTCGAAGACCGCTTCCCGCACGAAGTCTCCGGCGGCATGAAGCAGCGCGCGGCTATCGCCCGCGCGCTCGTGGTCGAGCCGACAGTCCTCCTCATGGACGAGCCCTTCGGCGCCCTCGACGCACAGACGCGCGTGCTAATGCAGGAGCAGGTGGCCGCCCTCAGCGCCCAGTCCGGTTGCACTATCCTTTTTGTAACCCATTCCATCGAGGAGGCGCTGTTCCTCGCCGACCGCGTGGTGGTCATGAGCCCGCGCCCGGGCC
>JANMXB010000400.1:0-1922 GCA_031380765.1 Pseudomonadota bacterium
GTGTCGCTCGTCACCACCGCGCCCCACTTCACCCAGTCATCCTGCACGACCTTCCTGAATTCCTCCGGCGTGCTGCCGACCGGCTCCATGTTGAGGCTGAACACTTTCGCCGCCACGTCGGGCTGTTGCAGCGCCCGCGCCACGGTGGCGCTCATGCGATCGAGTATGGGCCTGGGCGTCCCGGCCGGTGCGAACAAGCCGAACCATGCTGCACCCTCGACGTTGAGCCCCTGCTCGCGCAAGGTCGGAATTTCCGGCATTGCTTTCGAGCGCGCAGCGCCGGCACTGGCGAGGATCCTGATCTTGTCGGCGCGATGCTGCTCCGAGAGGTCGCCCATCGCGTCGAACGCCGCGGGGATCTGGCCTCCGATGAGCTCGTTCAAATAGGCTGCGGCGCCCTTGTACGGAACATGGGTCAACTCGACCCCCGCTTCCTTCGCGAGCATCAGGCCGAGCATGTGCGGAAGGCTGCCGGCTCCCGAAGTCGCGTAAAAAGCCTTCCCCTTGTTGGCGCGTGCCCAGTCGATGAATTCCTTCATGTTGCGCGCGGGCATGGCCGGCCCGACCGCGATCGCAAGGTGCGCGGTGGTGACGAGCGACACCGGCGCGAAGTCGCGCAGTGTGTCGAACGAATTGGCCTTGCGCGCGTTCGGCGCCACGATCATGGCGCCGATCACCGTCATCATGATCGTCGTGCCGTCAGGCGGTGCCGACTTGACAGCTTCGGCGGCAATCGCGGCGATCGCACCGGGCCGGTTGTCAACCACCACGGGCTGGCCGATGCCGTCGCGCATCTTCTCGGCGACCAGGCGCGCGAGGATGTCGGTCGTACCCCCGGGTGGGAAGCCGACGAGCATGCGCACGGGTCTGTCCTGCGCATACGCGGGAAGGGCCAGCGCCCATGCGAGCGCAAAGACCGCTACTGCGCGATTCCGGCTCATGCTGCCGCCGCCGCCAGCACCGGTTTCTCTTCCCGGATCGGCAGGTTCACGAGCGCGGCCAGCGCGGCCAGCACGATGTCCGCGTACCACATCCAGTCGTAGCTGCCAGTCCGGTCGATCGCGATCCCGCCCAGCCATGCGCCGAAGAAGCCGCCGATCTGGTGGCTGAACAAAGTCAGCCCGAACAAAGTCGCGAGGTAGCGCGCGCCGAACAGCTTGGCCACGAGACCCGCGGTGGGCGGTATGGTCGAGAGCCAGGTCAGCCCGAGCACTGCGGCGAAAATATAGAAAGTCAGGTCGGTCTTCGGCGATACCAGGTAGATCGCGATCGCGACGGCTCTCGAGCCGTACATCCACACCAGGATCATCTTCATGCGCTTGGTCTGGCCGAGCCAGCCGGCGCCGATGCTGCCGACGATGTTGGCCAGGCCAATGATCGCCAGCACCGCCGCCGACACCGACGCCGGCAGCCCGCAGAGCGCCACTTCGCCGGGCAGGTGGGTCACCAGGAAGGCGATGTGAAAGCCGCAGGTGAAGAACCCCGCGTGCAGACACCAGTAGCTCGGGTCCCGGAAAGCGATGCGCGTCTGCTGTCCCAGGGTCATGCCCCCAGGCGGCGGCGCCATAGTTGCCGCCGCGGCGGCCTTGCTCTGGCGGAGCGGCAACGCCAGCAGGATCGTGGTCAGCGTTGTCGCCGCCAGGGTCACCATCGCCGTGATCCACCCGAAGGCGGAGATCAGCGCCTGCGCGACGGGAGCGAACACAAACTGACCGAAAGAGCCGCCCGCATTGATGAAGCCCGACGCGAAGGATCGCTTGTCGGCCGGCAGGCGCTGCGCCGCCGCCCCGATGAGAATCGAGAAGCTGCCCGCGCCCGCACCCGCAGCGGTGAGGATGCCCATCGCGAAGATGAGGCCCAGACCTGAGTCCATCCATGGCGTGATGGCCATCCCGGTCGCGAGCAGCACCGCGCCGAAGACG
>JANMXB010000414.1:0-2734 GCA_031380765.1 Pseudomonadota bacterium
CTCTCCCAGGGCGGCCCGCAGAGCGGCGTGGTGGGCTGGGTCAACACCAAGCTCGTCCTCGAGACCGGCGACGCGGCCAGGTCGCAGGTCTGGACGCCGATCATCGTCGACTCCAACGGCAACGGGAAGCGCGACGCGTGGGTCGGCCCCAACGACCCGCTCGATCCGGCCAAGGACAAGCGCATCATGGCCGCTTTCTACGGGATCATGCCCAGCACCGTGGACGACACGGTGTGGGGCCAGGCGATGGACGTGGGCTTTTCGCGCGTGGACCAGCCCGGCTACATCATCCGGCTCACGCCGGGCGCCGATCCGTCGAACACCTCGCTCGCGGAAATCTTCCAGCCGCCCGAGGGCCACTTCGGCCCGCGCGGGTTGGACATGGATCTCAACGGGCTGGTGTGGACGCCCCTGTCGAGCGGCTACGTGGCCAGCTTCGAGCGCAAAAAGTGCAAGGGTCCGATGAACGGCCCGGTGGCCGCGACGGGCAAGCACTGCCCCGAGGGCTGGACGCTCTACCCGATGCCCGGGCCGCAGTTCAAGGGCCTCAACGAGCCGGGCAGCGCCAACCAGGCGTACTACGTGTGGGTGGACCGCTACAACACGCTCGGCCTGGGCGCCAACGTGCCGATCATCAACACCAATGGCGGCGAGTCGCTGCTCGCGGTGGTGGAGGGCAAGCTGGTCGACATGCGGGTGCCGTATCCGCTCGGCTTCTTCACCAAGCTGGTCGACGGACGCATCGACGATCCCAACGCCGGCTGGAAGGGCAAGGGACTCTGGACCATGTCCGGCACGCGCACCGTCTTCCACAACGAGGGCGGCACCAAAAACTATCCGAAGGTCTACAAGATCCAGGTCCGCCCGGATCCGCTGGCGCGTTGAGGCCGTGGCAAGAAAAATCAGGGACAGACCACGTTTGTCTGGAAAACGTGGTCTGTCCCGGTTTCCCGGGTTTCTCCTTGCCGCGGCGCTTGCGGTGATTCCAACCCCTTCCAGCGCGGCGGACCTGCACGTCTGGTCCTCCAACGCCATGCGCGAGGCGCTTCTGGCTGCGGCGCCGGCGTTCGAGGCGTCCAGCGGCCACAAGGTTGCGATGACCTTCATCGGGTCGGAGGCCATGCTCAAGCGCCTGCGCGCGGGCGAGACCGGCATCGACGTGATAGTGCTCCAGACGAGTTCGATCGACGAGCTCGCCGCGGCCGGCATCGTCGTGCCCGGCAGCCGCATCGACTTCGCGCGCTCGCTGGTCGCGGTCGCAGTGCGCGCAGGCGCGCCCCGCCCCGACATCAGCTCGGGCGAGGCGCTGAAGCGCGCGGTGCTCGCCTCGAAGTCCGTAGTCATCTCGAGCGGCCCGAGCGGGATTTACGTCGCCGCATTGTTCGACCGCATGGGCATCCCGCGCGACAAGGTCGTTCAAACCGCGTCGGGCACCCAGTCGGGGCCGATCGTGGCGCGCGGCGAAGCCGACATCGGCTTCCAGCAGTTGAGCGAATTGCTCCCGGTGAAGGGCATCGATATCCTCGGTACCCTGCCCCCGGACATCGAGCACGTCACCGTGTTTTCGGGCGGGATCCACGCGGCGGCGAAAGCGCCGCAGGCGGCCCGCGAACTGATGCAATTCCTGGCCTCGCCCGCCGCCGCGCCGGTGCTGCGCACCAAAGGCATGGAGCCCGCCCGCTAGAAAATAAAGTCGGGTCAGAGTCGACTTAATTAAGTCGATTCTGACCCCACTTATTTAACCGGCGCGGACGGCGCCGCTTTTGAGGACTTCGGCGATTTCGGCGTCGTCCATGCCGATTTCGACGAGGATCTCGCGGGAATGCTCGCCCGCCTTGGGGACCGGACGCCGCAGGCTGCCGCCGCGCTTGCCGTTGGCGTGCACGGGAAACAGCGCGAATTTCTCGCCTGCAATTTGCGCGACATCCTGCCTGGCCACGATCTGAGGCAAGGAGGCCGCCTCTGCCGGCGTGAGGCACAGGTCCACGGGCACATCGGCCGCCTCGAGCACCCTGACCCACTCCTCCGCGGTCTTCATCGCGACAACCTCGGCCAACCGCGCCGAGAGCGCGTCCCCGTTTTCTCGCCGCAGCGCATCGCTCGCGTACTTCGCATCCTTCAGATCACTCGCCGCATCCCCCACGGCTCCCACGAAGTTGTTCCAGAAATGCTCTTCCAGGATTCCCAGCGTCAGGCGCCGGCCGTCTTTGGTTTCGAACACGTCATTGACCGGGAAGATGTGCGCCTTGGGATCCACGCCGTGGTCAAGCCCATGGCGCATCGCCGACCAGAAGAATCCCGCCTCGAAGAGCGACACGTCGAGCGCCACGCCCTTGCCGGTCTTTGTGCGTTCGTAGAGCGCCGCCAGCACCGCCGCCGCGGCCGCGCTGCCGCCGCCCATGTCCGCGATCGGCAGAGACGACCTCGATGGCGCCTTCAGCCACTGCCCCGGAAACGAAAGCCCCCCGGCCGCGGCGATGTAGTTCACGTCGTGCCCCGGCCTCTCCCGCCACGGGCCCGTCTGGCCGTAGCCGGAGATCGAGCAGTAGATGATCCTCGGGTTATGCGCCGCGAGGCTCATGTAGTCGATGCTCAGGCGCTTTGCCACGCCCGGCCGGAAGCCTTCGAGCGCGATGTCCGCCTTCTCGGCGAGCTTTTTTGCGATGTGTTTGGACTCCGGCGCTTTCAAGTTGATCGCGATGCTTCGCTTGTTGCGGTTCTCGGTCCTGAACTG
>JANMXB010000439.1:0-3533 GCA_031380765.1 Pseudomonadota bacterium
CGGCCTGTTCCTGGGCACGACAGGCATCGCCAAGGCGCTGCTGGTCGGCAGCGTTCTCATTGTGCTGATCGTAGAGCTGCTCAACTCGGCAATCGAGGCCGCAGTGGACCGGATTTCTCTCGAGGACCATCGCCTCGCCAAGCGCGCCAAGGACATCGGCAGTGCCGCGGTGATGCTTTCCCTCATCAACGCAGCGGCGATATGGGGGCTGGTGCTGTTGGGGTGAATTCGCGGGTTGCGTCACACACTCATCACGTTTCCGTCATGCAGGTTTCACACGCGGCGCGCAGCTTGCGCGAATGTAATAAAGATGAACTTTACATTTCTTAGATTGGCTTGCCTGCTACGCTATATGTCAATTTAATTTCATTATTTGACAAATACTTTTTGGAGCGCTGCTGGCTGCGCGAAATGGGGTCAGAGCCGACTTTTTCGCGCGTACGAAGAAGCATGGGGCTGGGCTCCTACAACGCCACAAGGTGCCGGGGCGTCGCGCCCTTCACGGCAGAAAGGGCAATCCCGGAATCGAAAGTCACCAGCCGGCCGCCATGCTTCACCGCCAGCGCCAGCAGGTAGGTGTCCGTGATCTGTCGCGCGCCGTGCACCCGGGTTGCATCCACGGCCCGCGCATCGACGATGGAAATGTCGTCGGCCCAGAACTCGTGGGCCGCATGGTCCGTGGCGGCACGCAGCTTTTCGATGATCTGCGCGGCCGGGCGCGCGCCGGGATAGGCGGCCTGCGACATGATCCTGACGCAGCCGTTTTGGGTGATCGGGCAGGATGCCCAGCCCGCCTTGATGTTCGCCGGCAGCCAGAGAGCCGCTGTGCCGTGATGCGGATGCGCCTGGTCGAGCAGCGCGATCAGGACATTGACGTCGAGCAGCGCGCGCATCGGGCGGCTTTCAGTACTCGCCGTCTTCGCGCAGCTTGTCGATCAGCTCGTTGCTGACGATCCGGCCCTCTTTCGGGAACGGCTTGAAGCCGTAGATCGCCTTGGGCTCCTTCGCCGCGGGCCCTGCGCTGCCGGCCAGCCCCTTGCGCGCCAGCTCGGAAATGACCTGCCCGGCGGTTTTCTTTTCCCGCCGCGCCAGGGCTTTGGCGGCGAACAGCACGTCTTCTTCGATGTCGAGGGTGGTGCGCATCAGTTGATGCTAGTGCATCACGCATCAGATGTCAAAAAGCCGGGCCGAGGCCAAGGCTGAAAAAAGTCGACTCTGACCCGGGTTTTCCCTCAGTCCTTGTAGCCCTCGACCTCGACGAACAGCTTGATTTCGTCGCCGACGGCCGGGACGGCGAACTTCATCCCGAAGTCAGAGCGCTTGAAGGCGCCCGACGCATTGCCGCCGCACATGGGCTTCTTGTTGTTCGGGTTGTCCTTGCACACCCAGCGATCGACTTTGAGGTTAAGCGGCTTGGTGACGCCCAGCAACGTGAGCTGGCCGTCGATTTCGGAAGGCACGTCGCCAGAGAATTTCACGTTGGTCGACTTGTAGGTCATGTGCGGGAATTCCTGCACGTTGAAGAAGTCCGCGGTGCGCAGATGCTCGTCGCGGGCGCGCGGACGCGAGCCGCGCACGTTGTCGCCGGTGTCGATCGAGGTTGTTTCGACCTGGAGCTCCAGGCTCGCCTTCTTCGCCGCGTGGTCGATCATGAACTTGCCCGTGGTCTTGCCGAAGCGCCCCCACATCGTGGAGATGCCCAGGTGGTCGACGGAGAAGTGCGGAAAGGTATGCAGCGGGTCGAGCGTATAGTTTTCCGGGGCGGCGAATGCCGTGAGGGGCAGTACGACCGCGATGGCGCAGAGCGTGGACTTCATTCTTCGTATCCTTTTTGTATGTGGGGAAGCAATGGAATTCTAGCCGGGACCGCCCCGGCTGGACTGCCAAACCAGAAAACACGCGACGGCCGCCGGTATTCCTGCCAGCAGCGAAGCAAGCACCGCTTCGCCCCAGACCGGCAGCCGGGCCGGGAGCGGGATTCCAGCCGCAAGCGGGACCAGGGCGAGCACCGGCAGCGCATACCAGGGCAGCGCCGCGAGCATGAGCGTGCCTCCGGCGATCAGGCCGAGCAGCACGCCCACGGCGAGCGTGAGGGTGGCGCCGGCAAAGAGCGTCTTGCCGCGGATCATCTGAACGAGCAGGAACCCGCCGCAGGCCGCCCCGACGGCCATGGCGTACTGGCCGAGCGACGCCGAAGCCGCGAGGATCGCCGCGATCCCCGTGCCCAGACCGAGGGTCAGTCCCGCCGCGCCGGCGCGAACCGGCGCGTCGCGCAAGGCGTAGCACGCCGCCACCAGCCACGCGACCGTCGCCACGACGGTACCGCCGCGAACCAAAGCCTCGTTCATCGGTTTCTGCGCGAGCACCGACCAGAACACCCAGGCCGCCGCCGCGCCGAACAGCACGCCGAGCGCCACGCCGGTCGCGCGCGTCGGTTTGAAGGCGAAATCCGCGCATACGCCCGCGCCTGCCGCCACGAGGCCCACGAGGACGATCTTGCGCGTCGCCGTGAGCGGCACGAAGCCAAAAGCCCCAACGAGATACACCGTGGTCGCGAATCCCGCCACCGCGGCAAGCCCGGCGAGCCGCACGGGCGCGAAAAGCGCGGCGGCCAGGAGGCCCGCCACAAAGGGGGCGATGCCACCCTGGACGGCCGGATGGTTGAGCAGCTCTTGCATTCTTGTTCTTCCCCCCGGTTTACCTCAACCGCGCGATGCCCTCAGCACGCCCGGCACTTCCCTGACCACGCCGAGCGCGCGGCGCAGCTGGTCGACATCCGCAACGTCGCACGTAAAGCGCATATATGCCAGGTCCTGCTTGGATTGCGTGTTCACCGCGGTGACGTTGATCTTTTCGCGCGCAAGCGCCTCGCCTACGTCGCGCAGGAGTCCCTGCCGGTCGGAGGCCACCACCACCATGTCCACGGAAAACGCGCCGACGTTCTTCGCACCCCAGTCGGCGTCGATGACGCGCTCGGGATGGGTCTCGGAAAGATTGCGGAAGCTCGGGCAATCCTCCCTGTGGATCGACACGCCGCGCCCGCGCGTGACGAACCCGCGGATCGGATCGGGAGGCACAGGCTTGCAGCAGCGCGCGAGCTGGGTGAGCAGCCGGTCGATGCCGACCACGAGAATGCCGCTCTCGCCCCCGCCGGACTTGGGCTTGTGGGTTGCCGGGCCGGCGGGCGCGGCCGGCGCCGGGGCGGCCTCGCCGCGCAACGTCCGCAACGCAATCTGCAACTGGCGCAGGTTGACTTCGTCGCGCGCGACCGCCGCGAAGAGGTCGTCCGATTTCGGGAAGCCCAGCGTTGTGGCAAGCGTGTCGAGCTTGGCCTTGCCTTCGCCTTCGCGATGCATCTCGCGCTCGACGATCGCGCGCCCGGAGGCGACGGTGTCGGCGAGCGCCTGGTTGTTGAACCACTGGCGCACTTTCTGTCGCGCGCGGTGGCTCTTGATGTAGCCCAGTTCGGCGTTGAGCCAGTCGCGCGACGGGCCGCCGACCTTGGTCGAGACGATCTCGACGCGCTGGCCGTT
>JANMXB010000458.1:0-1873 GCA_031380765.1 Pseudomonadota bacterium
CTCCGCCATGTCGCCCGCACCAACCAGGTTTCCACGGGCATCGCGGGCAAGCTGGCCCGACAGGAAGATGAGGGACTTCGGGTTGTCGACGCGGATGTAGTGGTGATAGACGCTCTTGCGAACGTTCCTCAGGCCCGGCGGATCGCCACGCGTGATCTTGCTCATGGGAAATCCTTTTTCCGCCCGGGGGCGACGCCGGGGGAAATGATGCGCGTACGCAGCACCATCGCCGGCTTCTCGAACGCGCACTCGACCACGTCGCCGGGATTGAGGAACAGCGCCTCCGCATTCGGCTTTCCGACCGCCACCCCGCCGGGCGCGCCGGTGGAGAACATGTCGCCGGGCTCGAGCGGCAGCAGGCGCGAGAAGTGCTCGATGATGTCGGGCAGCTTCCAGATCTGGTCCGCGGTGTTGACGCGCATCCTCTGCTCGCCGTTGACGCTGCAGGTGACCCAGATGTCATAGGGATCGGGCACTTCGTCCATGGTGATGATGTACGGCCCCAGCGGCCCGAAGCCCGGCGCGTTCTTGGAGGTCCAGAAGCGGGAGCCGGAGGCGACTTCGCGTTTCTGGGTATCGCGGCAAGTCAGGACGTTGAGGATCGTGATTCCCGCCACGCAGTCGAACGCATCGGCTTTTTTGCCGCCATGCACATGCTTGCCGATGACGAACACCAGCTCCGGCTCGTAGTCCAGGCGCTTCACGCTCGCCGGCCGCTCGACTTCGGCCTCGTGTCCGGCGAGGCACGAATTGAGCTTCACGAACCCGGTCGGCTCGCCCGGCATCTCCTTGATGAGGTCGGTGCGCTTGAGCTCCTCGAGGTGCGCGCGGTAGTTCTTGCCCACGCAGAGGAATTTGTCCGGGTCGGGAATCGGCGGCAGGAAAACGATCTCGGAAAAATCGCGGAGCGACCCCGGCTTCGGCTTGTCGAGGAAACCGCGGACTTCGTCCAGGCCGGCCTTGCCTCTGGCAAGCAGCTGCTTCATGGTCTGCACGGACAGCGCGCATTGCGCGAGGTCGAGCATTTTGCGGCCCGACAGCACGCCGAGGCGCGCGTAATGCGGGTTCTTTTTGGTGGCGAACGTGGCAAGTTTCATGGCCGCGATGATAGCCGAAGCCGTTTCGCAAACAGCGCGGGTATTTCATTGTTGTGGCTTAGAATCGAATGCAGGAGCGCATCCATGAACAACAGTGTCAGCACGACAGCCTTGCCCAACCCGCAATGCAGGGCGCATCGATGGCCCTGAGACTGGGTTCGGTCGCCGGCGCCCTGCTCCTCTGGTGGCTGCTGTCGCTTGCGATGCCGGCCAACCTGCTGCCCGGACCGGTGGTCGCGACCGTAACGCTCGCGAAGGACTTTGCCCAGGGCGACGTGCTGCCGCACCTGGCGATCACGCTCCTGCGCGTGATCGGCGGGCTCGCCCTCGCCATGGCGATCGGCGTGCCCATCGGCATCCTCATGGGCATCAACCAACGAGCCGAAAAAGTCCTCGACATCTGGGTCATGGTCGGCCTGACGGTGCCGAGCCTGTGCTACGCGATCATCTGCTTCATCCTGATCGGCCTGAACGAGGCGGCCACGATCGCGGCAATCGGCCTCACGGCGGCGCCTTCGATCGCGATCAACCTCTGGGAAGGCGTCAAGACGATCGATTTCAAGCTGGTCGAGATGGCGCGCATCTTCGAGGCCGATCGCGCGCGGATCCTCGCGCGCGTGCTGCTGCCCCAGGTGATGCCCTACGTGATGGCCTCCTTGCGCATGGGCCTTGGCATTGTCTGGAAGATCGCCGTGCTGGTCGAACTCATCGGCCGGCCCAGCGGCGTGGGGTTCAAGCTCTTCTACTGGTACCAGCTTGCCGACATGGCGCAGGTG
>JANMXB010000476.1:0-7926 GCA_031380765.1 Pseudomonadota bacterium
CCGCAGGCCGGCGCGCCCACCATGCCGGTGCCCACCGTCTCGTCGCCCTTCTCGAACGAGCCGACGTTGCGGGGATTTTCGTAGTGGTCGATGACTTTGTCGCTGTATGCCATTTGTGTCTCCAGGTCCGGTGAACCGGAATCAAAACTGTAAGGCTGTCGTGTACTTCAGGCCTGAGCCGTATTGCCTTTCATAAGTCTCGTTAGTTTGTGAAATTGACGCTTGCGCGTTCGCGCAAGCGAAGCCATTTCACAAACTAACGAGAGATGGGAATTCAAAATCTCTGTATCCCGCCTCTTAATGCGCCGCCCACTGCACCGTATTCAAATCCACCCCGTCCTTATACATCTCCCACAGCGGCGACAGCTCGCGCAGCTTCGCCACCTTGGCCTTCACCAGGTTCGCCGCGAAATCGACTTCTTCCCGGGTGGTGAATTTTCCGAGCGTAAAACGGATCGACGAGTGCGCAAGCTCATCCGACCTTCCCAGCGCGCGCAGCACATACGAGGGCTCGAGCGACGCCGAAGTGCAGGCCGAGCCCGAGGACACCGCGATGTCCTTGATCGCCATGATGAGCGACTCGCCCTCGACGTAGTTGAAGCTCACGTTGAGGTTGCCGGGAATGCGCCGATCGAGGTCGCCGTTGAGGACCACGGCTTCCATGCCGGCCAGCGCTTTCCAGAGCCGGTCGCGCAGCATGCGGATGCGCTCGTTGTCGGTGGCCATTTCCGCGCGGGCTATCCTCGCGGCCTCGCCCATGCCGACGATCTGGTGCGTCGCGAGCGTGCCCGAGCGAAAACCCCGCTCGTGGCCGCCGCCGTGGATCTGCGCTTCTATCCGCACGCGCGGCTTCCTGCGGATATAGAGCGCGCCGATGCCTTTGGGTCCGTACATCTTGTGCGCGGTGATCGTCATGAGGTCGACCTTGATCTTCGCGAGGTCGATCTCGATCTTGCCCGCCGCCTGCACGGCGTCGCAGTGCAGGATGATGCCCTTGGCGCGGCAGATTTCGCCGAGCTCGGCAATCGGCTGGATCACACCGATCTCGTTGTTCACCATCATGATCGAAGCGAGGATGGTGTCGGGGCGGATCGCCGCCTTGAATTTTTCGATGTCGACCAGGCCGTCTTCTTCAACGTCCAGGTAAGTGCACTCGAAGCCCTGGCGCTCCAACTCGCGCATTGTGTCGAGCGTCGCTTTGTGCTCGGTCTTCTGCGTGATGAGGTGCTTGCCCTTGGTCTTGTGGAACTGCGCCGCGCCCTTGATGGCAAGGTTGTTGCCTTCGGTCGCGCCTGAAGTCCACACGATTTCCCTCGGATCCGCGCCGAGCAGAGCGGCGACGTGGCCCCGCGCCTCCTCCACCGCCTCTTCGGTTTTCCAGCCATAGGCGTGCGAGCGCGAGGCCGGATTGCCGAAATGCTCCGTGAGGTACGGGATCATCTTGGCGGCCACGCGCGGATCGACCGGCGTGGTCGCGGAATAATCGAGGTAGATCGGATATTTCATCGCTGCATGGCCCCTATGCGACGACCTCGGCGGCGGGCTTCGCGGCCGGCCGCAGGTCTTTCAGCACATTGGAGTCCTTGCTGGTGCGCTGGTGGTCGACCAAATCCTGCAGCGACACCGAACTCAGGTATTCGAACATCTTGGTGTTCAGCGTCGCCCACAGGTCGTGCGTCATGCAGCGCTTTTCGCCGTCGACGCAGTTCTCCTTGCCGCCGCACTGGGTCGCGTCGAGCGGCTCGTCCACCGCGAGAATGATGTCGGCCACCGACATGTCACGCGTGGGCTGCGCGAGGTTGTAGCCGCCGCCCGGCCCGCGCACGCTCGATACCAGCTTGTGGCGGCGCAGCTTGCCGAACAGTTGCTCCAGGTAGGACAGCGATATGTGCTGGCGCTCGCTGATTGCCGAAAGCGTCACCGGCCCACCGTTCTGGCGCAGCGCCAGGTCGACCATGGCTGTTACCGCAAACCTGCCTTTAGTAGTGAGTCTCATGAGCATGTCCTTGAATAGCGTCCATCGGCTTGATACCCGATCTAATTAGTCAAGTATAGCAAATCCCGAGTGCGTTAGTCAACTATTGATCAATCCGTCGAAAACCGAAATTATCCTTTTATTTCACGGCCCTGAGAGGCTCGCCCGACTCTTCCCGGGAGGCCAGGTCGCGCTCCAGCCGGTCGAGCTTGGCGCGCAGGGCCTTGACCGTCTGGTCGAGTTCCTGCGAGTGCGAAACCAAGGTGCGGATCGCCTCGGCGTACGGGTCGTCGCAGTCCTGGACCACCGCATACGCGGCGAAGCGGACCGCGCTGGCCCCCTCGCCCTCCACCACCCTGCCGGGCACGCCCACCACCGTTGCGCCGGCAGGCACTTCGCGCACCACCACTGCGTTGGAGCCTATTTTTGCCCCGTCGCCGACGAAGATCGGACCGAGCACCTTGGCGCCCGCGCCGATCACCACGCCCTTGCCGAGGGTCGGATGGCGCTTGCCGCCGCTCCACGATGTGCCGCCCAGCGTCACCCCGTGGTAAAGCGTGCAGTCGTCGCCGATTTCGGCGGTCTGGCCGATCACCACGCCCATGCCATGGTCGATAAAGACGCGGCGGCCCACCCTCGCGCCCGGATGAATCTCGATTCCCGTCAGCCAACGGCCGAGGTGCGAGACGAAACGCCCGCACCAGCGCAAGCGCATCTCCCAGAGCGCTCTCGCGATCCGGTGGATCCACAGGGCGTGCATGCCCGGGTAGCAAGTGAGCACTTCCCATGCAGTCCTGGCCGCTGGGTCGCGGTCGAAGACCGCCCGGATATCTTCGCGAAGTCGGGTAAACATGACCGAATGGTAGGAATGCCTACCTATTTAGTCAACTATTCGGCCGGCGAGTTCCCACGCTTCAGCAAAGCCCCGCGTTTCAGCAATGCCTTCAGCAAGCCCCTGAGAATGTTGATTTCCTCGCGCTCCGGCCGGGCGCGCGCGAACAGGCGCCGCCAGCGCTCGCGGAGCCTGCCGGGGTTTGCCGGATCGAGGAAACCGCTCGCGATCGAAGCCTCTTCGAGGTGGCCGTAAAGGCCTTCCAGATCCGCCACGGTCGCCAGCGGTTCGGACCGCCCTTGGGTCAGCGCTCCGGCGGTGGCCGCCATGCGCAATTCATACGCCACGATCTGCACAGCCTGCGCGAGATTGATCGAACTCCAGGCCGGATCGGCGGGAATGCGCACCTGCTGCTGGCAGGCCAGCAGCTCGTCGTTGGTGAGTCCTGACGCTTCATTGCCGAACACAAAAGCGACCTCGCCGGCCTCGGCGTCTTTCAGCGCTGCGGCGGCAGCATTCCGGACGGCGAAGTCCTGCGGGCCCCACTCGCGCATCCGCGCCGACAGCGCATAGGCGGCCACGCAATCGCCGATCGCTTCGCCAAGCGTGCCGACAACGCGCGCACTGGCGAGCACGTCGTCCGCGCCGCTGGCCAGAGCAGTGGCTTGCGGATCGGGAAAGCGCTTGGGCGCGACGAGCACAAGCGACCCGATGCCCATGTTCTTCATGGCGCGCGCTGTCGAACCGATGTTGCCCGGGTGGCTGGTGCGCACGAGGACGATACGCAAGTTCGACAGGCGGCGCGCCAGCGTCGCAGGAGGGCGCGCAGGCGCTTCGTCACTCATTCGTGCCGGGCCCTTCGCGGCCTACAGTTTAAAATACGCATTCCGCCACCGCTCTCCGAAGAAAAAATCCATGCATCCGATGCTCAACACCGCCATCAAGGCGGCCCGCCGCGCCGGAGCGATCATCAATCGCGCAACCGTCGCGGGCGGATTCGAGGTGCGGGCCAAGCGCGCCAACGATTTCGTCACCGAGATCGACAAGGCCGCCGAGGCGGCTATCATCGCCATTGTGCGCCAGGCTTACCCCGACCACGCGATCCTCGCCGAGGAATCCGGCGAGGACGCGGGCGGCGCGAAGAACGAGTACACCTGGGTCATCGACCCGCTCGACGGGACCACCAACTTCATCCACGGCTTCCCGCAGTTCTGCGTGTCGATCGGCGTGCGCTACCGCGGGCAGATCACGCACGCCGTGGTGTACGACCCGGCCAAGAATGAGCTCTTCACCGGCTCGAAGGGCCGCGGCGCGTTCCTGGACGACCGGCGCGTGCGCGTCACCAAGTGCGCCCACCTGCGCGACGCCCTGGTCGGCACGGGCTTTCCATTCAAGGAACTCGGTCGCCTCGACCTTTACATGCGGCAGATGCGCACAATGATGACTTCGAGCGCCGGCGTGCGTCGCGCCGGTGCGGCCGCGCTCGACCTCGCGTACGTGGCCAGCGGGCGCATGGATGGATTCTGGGAAATGGGCCTGTCGAAGTGGGACACGGCCGCCGGCTCGCTGCTGGTCAAGGAAGCCGGCGGCCTGGTCGGCGGCCTCACGGGCGAAGACGACTGGTACGAATCGGGCGATATCGTGGCGGGCACGCCGAAGGTGTTCGCCCAGCTCATCGAGGCGCTCAGGTAGGCTCGATGGCGGGGTCCATGGAAAGCGTGGCGCTGGTCGTATTCGACATGGCCGGCACGACCATCCAAGACGCAGGTCAGGTGCCGAAAGCTTTCACCGAGGTCCTGCTCGGGCATGGCATCGCCATCACCGAAGGCGAACTGAACGCGCTGCGCGGGGCTTCCAAGCGCGATGCGATCCGGCACTTCGTCGCGTTGCACGGCCCGGCGGACATCGAGCGGCGCACCGACAGGATCTTCAATGACTTCCGCGAGCATCTTTCCGGACTGTTCCGCGCAGGCGGCGTGAAGCCGGTCGATGGCGCGGCAGCGACTTTCACCTGGCTGCGCGGACGCGGCACCAAAGTGGCGTTAAACACCGGTTTCGATCGCACGATTGCCGACCTGATGGTTGCCGCCGTCGGATGGCAGCCGGCGGTCGACGCGGTGGTTTGCGCAGACGACGTCGCGCAAGGCCGGCCCGCGCCGGATCTGATCTTGAAGGCGATGGAAAGGACCGCAGTTGCAGATGCGCGCCGCGTGATGGCGGTCGGGGACACGGTCCTCGACCTGCGCGCGGGCAGGAACGCCGGGGCAGGCTGGGTGGTCGGGGTGCTTTCCGGCGCGCACCGCCGGGCGCAGCTCGAAGCCGAACCCCACGACCATCTCATTGCGAGCGTCGCGGAACTGCCCGCGCTCTTCGACGCACGGACACTATAGAATCCCGCGCCATGGCAGACGAATTCGACTTCTCCAACACCGCGCCCGGCGCAAAGCCGGCGCCGGCCGTAGCCGCGGCGCAGAGCGCGGTGCAAGGCACGGCGCAGAGCACTGCCTACAGTCCCGCGCTCGCGCTGGAATTTTTTCGCGCCACCGGGACGGTGGAGCAAAAGCCCGCCGGCAAGCCGATCTTCAGCGAAAACGAGAAATCGGGCGGCCTGTTCTCCAAGGGCGCGCGGATGTACCTGCTGCTCGACGGTGAAATCGGGCTCATGATCAAGGGAAAGTTCTTCGGCGTGGTCAAGGCTGGCGAGATCTTCGGCGAGCTCGCCGTGATCGCGGGCGTGCCGCGCAGCGCCACCGCAATGGCAAAAGCCGACTGCAAGGTGCTGTCGCTGGACGAGAAACAGTTTCACGCCGCGCTGCAGAAGACGCCTGAGTTCGCGCTCATGCTCATGAGCAGCATGGGCCAGCGCCTGCGCCAGAGCATCGCCAAGCTGGCGGCCTCGCCGGCCACCGCCACTTCCGCGCCGGTGGATCGCAGCGGGGTCATCGACCGGAAAATGCTGGTCGAGCTGGCGAGGCAGCTCGGCGGGCAGCCGCCGGTGCCGTTTGCGGTGGGCAAGGTCATCGTATCGGCCGGCGCGGTCGGCACATCGATGTATGTGGTCATGGAGGGCCACGTTGCCATCTCCATCGGCAATCGGGTGGTCGAAGGGGTCGGACCGGGCGGCCTTTTCGGGGAGATGGCGCTCGTCGACCGCTCCGCGCGGGCCGCCACCGCGGTTGCCGAAACCGATTGCGCGCTGATTACGATCGGGCGCAACGACTTCATTGCGCTGGTCAAGGCGAAGCCGGTGTTCGGCGCCCTGCTGCTCAAGGCGCTTGCGCAGCGCATGCAGTACCTCGCACAGCAGGTGGCGCAGGTCCCTGGCTAAGGCGCAAGCACCGTCCGGCTTTTTGTCACCCCACCCGTCGCCCTCCACATCGCCCGACATTAATTGCAATCTAAATCATCGATGAGCGAGATGACGTTGTCCAGAAGAGCATTCATCGCTGCGCTGTGCGCGGCGGGCCTTCCGCTGCCGCGCGCACTCGCGCAAGCGTTTCCGTCGCGGCCGATTACGCTCGTCTGCCCGTGGCCGCCCGGCGGCGGCGGCGACCTGCAGTTGCGCACGCTCGCCAGGGCCGCAGGCGCGATCCTCGGCCAGAACGTGCTGATCGAAAATCGCCCCGGCGCGACGGGCACCATCGGCGCCGGATCGATCGTCCGCGCCAAGCCCGACGGATACACGCTCGCGCAGTCCCATAACGCGGTGCTGCGCCAGCCTTACGTGACACCCACGCCCTGGGACGCCGCCAAGGACTTCACTTACATCATCGGCGTTTCCGACAATCCGTTCGGATTGGTCGTCAAGGCCGATTCGCCTTGGCGCACATTCCAGGAATTTCTGGATCACGCGAGGCTCAAACCCGGGACGGTCACGATCGCAGTGCCCGGCAAAGGTTCGCCGGGTCACCAGATGGCCGACCAGATCGCCGCGGTGCGCGGCCTGCAATGGACAACCGTTCCGTACAAGGGCACCGCCGACAGCCTGCAGGCGCTGATGGGCGGCCATGTAAGCGCCGCGGCCGAAAGCACGGGTTGGGTGCCGTACGTGGATAGCGGCCGCGCGCGGCTGCTGGCCGTATTCTCGGACCGGCGCATGAAAAAATATCCGAACGCGCCAACACTCAAGGAACTGGGCGTGAACGCAGCCGACTACTCGCCCTGGGGGATCGTCGGCCCCGCAGGCATGGAACCCGCCGTCGTGAAGACCTTGCACGACGCTTTGCGCAAGGCGATGGATGAGCCCGAGTTCATGGCGGTGCTCGGCGCGCTCGCGCAGGAGCCCGTTTACATGGGCAGCGACGACTATCGCAAATACGCGCTCGACGCCATCGCGTTCCAGAAGACGCTCGTCGACAAGTACGGCCTGAAGCAGAACTGACGCGATGCTCAGCACGGAAAGAAACCGGTTGCTCACCGACGCCATGAACGGCGCCCCGGCCGCGTGCCTGTTGCGCAGCTATTGGCTGCCGGTAGCGGTCGGCGCGCAGCTCGAATCGCGTAATCCGTTGCCCGTGCAGGTCTTCGGCGAAAAGCTCGCCCTGTTCCGCGACGGCTCGGGCACGCTCGGCCTCATCGACGACCAATGCGCGCATCGGGGCACGTCGCTTTCGGCCGGCGCCGAGCATTTCAAGACGGCTGGACGCGTCGATTCGCGCGGCCTGCGCTGCGCCTATCACGGGTGGCTCTACGACGCGACGGGCCAGTGCCTCGACCAGCCGGGGGAGCCCGCGCAATTCAAGTTCTGCGACAAGATCAGGCTCAAAGCCTATCCGGTGCTCGAGCGCCACGGCTTCATCTGGGCGTACCTCGGCAAGGGCGAGCCGCCTGCGCTGGTGCCTGTCGATGCGATCGCGCGGGAGGACGGCGTTCGCATCAACACCATCGGGTCCTGGCCGTGCAACTACTTCCAGGTGCTGGAGAACATGGTCGATCCGGTGCACGTCAGCATCCTTCATCAGGACACCGATTTCGACCAGGAGAAATTCGCCGCCATCCCGACCCTAAAAGTCGAGCCCACGCAATGGGGTCTCAAGACGATCGCGGGCCGTCCGGGCTACGAGCGCGAGGTGGAATTCCTCTTTCCGAGCGCGGTGCGGCTCGCGCTGCCGATCATGGA
>JANMXB010000483.1:0-6348 GCA_031380765.1 Pseudomonadota bacterium
GCCTTGGTCGGAGGAAATGCTCGGGCCGCCCGTACTCAAACGCGGTCGCGGGCCACAGAAAGCTCCGACCAAGGTTCTTACGACTGTGCGACTCGATGCGGACGTACTGGCTTTCTTCAAAGCCCAAGGCAGTGGTTATCAGACTCGAATCAACGATGAATTGCGCAAAGTGGTGACGAAAGGCCTAACTACACGCTCGACCCGGACACGCGCAAAGTCCGTGCGTGCCGGTTAGCGCGTGAAGCCTGACCCGGCGCTCAAGCCGGCCCGTTCCGGCCTGCGGCCTGCGCGCGCGGCTTAGCTTCACGTCAGGAATCGCAGCTTCCCCACCTCCGCTCCCCATCCATTCCAAAGCCAAACAGCGCATAGCCGCAAAGGAAGCCAAATCATGTCCGACCGCACCGTCCGCCTCCATCGAGTGCTCCGCACGAAGCCTGAAAAGGTCTATCGCGCGTTCCTCGAGTCCAATGCCATGGCCAAGTGGCTTCCTCCTTACGGCTTCACCTGCAATGTCCATCACCTGGAAGCTCGCGTCGGAGGAACGTTCCGAATGTCGTTCCACAACTTCTCGACCGGCAACGGCCACTCATTCGGCGGGGAGTACATCGAACTGGTCCCAGGCGAGCTGATTCGGTACACGGACACGTTCGACGATCCAAACTTGCCCGGTGTATTGGAGGTGACGGTGTCCCTTAAGCCGGTCATCTGTGGAACCGAGCTATCAATCACACAGAGCGGCATCCCCGACGCGATTCCCCTTGAGATGTGCTATCTCGGCTGGCAGGAATCGCTCGCGCAGTTGGCGACCCTCGTCGAGCCCGAGATTCCGGGCTAGCGGCAGCGCTGAGGGTCGCATGAAGCCGGCCAAACGAAAGCCCGAAGTAACGGCAAGCGTCGTTGCGGAGCAGTCGAACGCCGCCGCGGTTTCGCGCGAGCTGTGGAAAGGCCTCGTTCGATTCAATCGCGAGCAAGCCGGGCCGCTCCGCTACAAGCGCACGGTGCTGAGCATGCGCGACGGCAAGGGAAAATTGCTGGGCGGGCTGATCCTGCAGTCGTACTGGCGCGAGAGCTACGTGGAGCTGCTCTGGCTCTCGGCGCGGGCTCGGGGGTCGGGACTGGGCCGCCGGCTCCTGGCAGAAGCCGAGCGCCGCGCGAAGCGGCGCGGCAGCCGCCTGATCCACCTGAACACTTTCTCGTTCCAGGCCACCGGCTTTTACGAGAAGCAGGGTTATCGGCGCTTCGGTGGCATGTCGGGATCGCCGCGGGGCGAGAGCCGGCACTTTTACGTGAAGCGCCTGCTTGCGGATTGATATTTGCCGGCTGGCGGGTATTGCCGCGCTGTCGATCGCGGGCGCAGCGCCGGCGGCCGATATTCACGTGATGATCTCGGCCGGTTTTTTTGGGGTGTATGCCGAGCTGGTACCGGCTTTCGAGCGCGCGAGCGGCCACCGCGTGCTGACGACGCGCGGCCCGTCGATGGGCGACTCCCCGGAGTCGAATCCCGCCCGGCTCGCGCGGGGCGAGGCGGCAGATGTCGTGATCCTGGATGGCGGCGCTGCGGATGATCTGGTCCGGCAAGGCGTGGTCCGCGCCGACGGCAAAGTCGAGCTCGCCCGCTCGCTGGTCGGCATGGTGGTGCGAGCGGGGGCGGCGAAGCCGGACATCGGGACCGTCGAAGCGTTCCGAAGCGCATTGCTCGCGGCGCAATCGATCGCGTACTCCGACAGCGGCAGCGGCACCTACCTGTCCACGACGCTCTTCGCGAAGCTCGGCGTCGCGGACCAGGTGGCGGGCAAGAGCCGCAAAGTGCGTGGGCCGCCATCGGGCGAGCCGGTGGCTGCCGTCGTTGCGCGCGGCGAGGCGCAGATCGGCTTCCAGCAGGTCAGCGAGCTGATCGGCGTTCCCGGCGTCGCCTTCGTCGGCGCGCTTCCCGCCGAACTCCAGCCGGGGTTTTCGTTCGCGGGCGCGCTCACCAGTGCGAGCCGGCAGCCCGAGGCGGCCCGGGAGCTGATCCGCTTCCTCGCATCGCCCGAGGCGGCGCCGGCGATCGGCAAGCGCGGGCTGATCCCGGCCGGGCCTGCGGATTCTCCGGGAAAGTGATACTTTATCGTTAAGAGGTCCGCTCAGGTGGCCGAAGAGCAGGCAATCAAGTTGCCTGTTTTGGAAAGTAAACAGGAGAATTCTCATGCCCCCCCGACACTCATTCAGGCCCGCACTGTGCGCGCTTCTCGCGCTGATGGCTCACGCCGCCGCGCTCGCCCAGCCTTTCCCGTCCAGGCCCGTGCGCATGCTGGTGCCGTTCTCGGCCGGCAGCGGCACCGACATCCTCGCGCGCACCGTCGCGCAGAAGATGACCGAGAACTGGGGCCAGCAGGTGCTGGTCGAGAACCGGCCGGGCGCCGGCGGCACGGTCGCGGCCAACGCCGTCCTGAGCGCGCCCGCCGACGGCTACACGATGATGCTCGTTTCCGCGGGGCATGCGGCCAACGCGACGCTCTACCGGAAGCTGCCGTACGACACAGTCAGGGATTTCGCCGGCGTGAGCATCGTCGCGAGCACGCCGAACGTGCTCGTGGTCGGACCGAGCCTGGGCGTGAAGACGGTAAAGGAGCTCATCAGTCTGGTGAAGTCGAAGCCGGGCCAGCTCAACTACTCGTCGGCCGGCATTGGCAGCGGCACCCACCTCAACGGCGAGCAGTTCAAGCTCGAGGCCGGGCTCGATGCGCAGCACGTGGCCTATCGCGGTGCGCCGGAGGCGCTCTCGGATGCGGTCGCGGGCCGCGTGCAGTTCGCGTTCTCGCCGATCGTGGTGGCCCTGCCTTTCGTGAAGGACGGACGCGGAATCGCGCTCGCGGTGAGCACCGCGGCGCGCACGCCGGTCCTGCCCGACGTTCCCACCATGGCCGAGGCCGCGCTGCCCGGCTTCGATTTCGACCAGTGGTACGGCTTGCTCGTTTCCTCGAAGACGCCCAGGCCGCTGCGCGAGACCATCAGCCGTGAAGTCGCGCGCATCATGCAGCTGCCCGATGTAAAAGAGCGCCTCGCCGCGCAGGGCGGTATCCCGCGCTACAGCACGCCGGAGGAATTCGACGCCTTCATCCGGGTCGAGGTCGACAAGCTCGGCAAGGTCGTGAAGGCCGCCAACGCGTTCGCCGACTGATGGCCGCGCTGCTGGAGCTGGCGGGGTCTTCGGTCGAGTACGCGCAGGAGGGCAGCGGGCCGGACCTGCTCCTCCTGCACTCGCTGCTCACGGAGATCACGGTGTTCGAGCGCGTGCTGCCGGCGTTTGCGCGCGCGCATCGCGTAACACGCATCAACCTGCCCGGGTTCGGGCGCTCCAGTCCGCTGGCGCTGGACTCGGTAGGCGCTTATGCCGACCATGTCGCCGCCGTGATGGCTGCGCTCGGGCTGCCGCAAACGACGGATGTGTTCGGCAACGGCTTCGGCGCGTTCGTCGCGCTGGAGCTCGCCCTCAGGCACGGCAAGCGCTTCAACCGGCTGGTGGTCGCCGACACGCTCGCCGCGTTTCCCGAGGCGGCGAAGGCGCCGTTTCGCGGGATGGCGGAGAAAGTGCGCGCGGGCGGCATGGCTGCGGTGCTCGACACGGCCATCGGCCGCATGTTCCCGCCGGCCTTCACGGCGGCCAACCCGCCGGTGGTCGCGGCCCGCAAGGCCGCCCTCGCGCCCGCGGATCCGGAGTCCTTTGCGCGCGCCTGCCTTGCCCTTGCCGGCCTCGACCTGCAGCCGCGCCTTGCGCAAATCCGCAACCCGGCGCTGGTCCTGTGCGGGTCGCTCGACCTGACGACGCCTGCTGCCCTTGCCCGCAAGCTCGCCGAATCGATCCCCGGGGCCCTCTACAAGGAGATCGCGGAGTCGGGGCACTGCCCGATGCTCGAGCAGCCGGGCGCGCTCGTCGCGGAGGTCGAAAGCTTCCTCGCAGCCTAAGGGCTCAGCTTTGCCAGCTCTTCGCGCACGCGTGCGACTACGCTGGCCCAGTCCCCGGGTGCCGGCTGCCTGAACAGGCGCGCGCCCGGATACCAGGGGCTGTCGTCGCGATCGAGGAACCAGCGCCAGTCCGGATTGAAGGCGAGCAGGATCCATACCGGCTTACCCATGGCGGCGGCCAGGTGCGCGACGCTGGTGTCTATGGTGATGACGAGGTCCATCAGTTCGACCGCGGCGGCGGTATCCGAAAAATCGATCAGGTCGTCTGCCACGATCGTGATCGCGCGGCTTTCCTCCAGCCGGCGCCGGTCTTCGCCGCTCAGGTGCTTTTGCAGGCAAACAAACTGCCTGGCTTCGGTCACCAGCGTCAGCGCGTCGTCCAGGGGTACGGAACGCCGGTCGCCGTTGCTCCCCATCCAGACGATCCCGACCCGCGCAACGGATTTCGGGCCGAGCCTGTCGCGCCAGCGCGCGATAGCGGCCGGATCGGGCCGCACATAGGCGGCTCCTCCAGGGATGCTTTCGAATGTGGTGCCGAAGGCGAGCGGGAGGCTCCACAGGGGGCAATGAACGTCGAATTCCGGCAGCGCTTCGCCGCGCGCCACCACTCGGGAGACGCCTTCCAGCGTCGCCAGCAGCGCTTTGAGCGGTGCCTGCACTTCGAGGACCACGGTAGCACCCAGCGCGCAGACCATTTTCGCGTACCGGCAGAACTGCAGCGTGTCCCCCAGGCCCTGCTCGGCATGGAGCAGGATCGTCTTGCCGCGGATGTCCTCCTTCCCAAGCCACAACGGCTCGGCGAAGTCGCGCCTGTGTGCCACCACGTGCGCAAGCTGCCAGCGCCATTCGTGCTTGCGCCAGCCGAGATCGAACTGGCCCATCTGGAGCCGCAGAAATCCTTCGTTCCAGTGCGTCTGCGCATGGCCGGGGTCGGTTGCAAGCGCCCTGGCGTAACTTGCGAGTGCTTGTTCGCGTTGTCCCAGGCCCCACAGGGAATTTCCCTTGTTGCTGTGGCCTTCGACGCAGTCGGGATCGAGGGCCAGCGCCCGGTCGCAGCTCTCGATCGCGTCGCGAGCCCGGCCCACGGCGTTGAGCGAAAGCGCGAGATTCGAATGAAGGCCCGGCTGCGACGGATCGAGCGCGATGGCTTTTTCGATCAGCTCCACCGAGCGCGCGGGATCGTCCAACTGATAGGCAAGCACGCCGAGGAAGTTGAGAGCGGCAACGTGGTCGTTCTGCAATTCGAGGACGCGCTCGTAGAGCTGTTCGGCCTCGGCCAATCGGCCCTGCTGGTGATTGGCGACCGCCGCGCGAAAGGCGGAGTCCGCCAGCGAGGTGGAAGAATCCGGGGCGCGGGCGAACAGCGTCTTCGCACGCGCCCAGAGTTTCATCGGTCGAAGCAGTCCCGACCCGGGCGGTAGTCGGTCATGCGGACCAGCGCCGGCGGAACGAAACCGTTCGCGATCGGGTAGTAGCCCCGCGCTGACATGCAGCCGAGGTACACGCGCCAGCTGGGAAACAGTTGCTGGACCGTTTCGCCGTCGTACGACGAGCCAGCGTATTTCTGCGCGATGCATCGCCCCGCTTCCTCCACGCAGGCCAGCCGGTCGCCGAGAAACGCCTGGTAGGGCGTGGACTCGCGGTAGAGGGGGACCGTATTAAACGCCGAGCAACCGGTAAGAAAGAGCGCGGCGGAAATGAGCATCAGGCTGGTCTTCATGGACAGGCCCCGGTAGAGCGCGGCTTTGCGCATCGGGCGTTCACTCTACACTGTCCCGCAGTATCATCACCATCCGCCAGGCCTGTTGGGCAGGGCCTATGCCGCAGGGTCTATGCCGCAGGGTCTATGCCGATCGAGGATTTCCCATGACCAACCAGAACCGCCAGTTCAAGCTGGCCGCGCGCCCCGTCGGCATGGTCAAGCGCGGCGATTTCGAATTCACCTCGGGTCCCGTGCCCGAGCCCGGTCCGGGCCAGGTGCTGATCCGCGTGATGTACGTTTCGCTCGATCCCGCGATGCGCGGCTGGATGAACGAGGGACGCTCCTATATCCCGCCGGTCGCGATCGGCGAGGTGATGCGCGCGGGCACGGCCGGAAAAGTCGTCAAGTCGAACAACCCGCACTTTGCCGCGGGCGACTACGTGGCCGGCTGGGGCGGGGTGCAGGACTACGTAATTTCCGAGGGCAAGGACATCACCAGGGTCGACCCGCGCCTCGCGCCGCTGCCCGTGTTCCTCGGCACGCTCGGCATGCCGGGCATGACGGCGTATTTCGGGCTGCTGCATGTCGGCAAGCCGAAGGAGGGCGAAACCGTCGTGGTGTCGGGCGCGGCAGGCGCGGTGGGCAGCGTCGTAGGGCAGGTCGCGAAGATCAAGGGCTGCCGCGTGGTCGGCATTGCCGGC
>JANMXB010000485.1:0-3208 GCA_031380765.1 Pseudomonadota bacterium
CGTCTTCCTTCATGCCGGCCGGGCGCTTGTTCATGGCAAGTTCATCGGCGATCCTCGGATCGAGCCCGGCCGTGAGCGCGAGCGGCAGGTGCGCGTACCACTCGTACTGCGAAGTCCCGTGGCGCGCGGTGATCAGGATCGCGAATTCGTTGAGCCGCAGCGGGATCGACGTGTTGAAGCGGATGTACTCGCCGACCTTCTGCAGGCGGTCACCGAGCACGGGGCTGCGCATCCACGCGTTGAACGGCCCGCGATTGAGCATCGCCTTGACGGCTTCCGGACTGGTGTCGCCGCCGCCGCGCGGTCCGGCGAGCAGCCCCTGGACAAGCGTTTTCTGCTCCGGTGTCATTTGCTCGATTGCCATGATCGGGAAGCGGTCTGCGGCCTGCGCAGCGGCGGCTGCGAACAGGAGCGAGATACCCAGAAGTCGTGTCATGTGAGATCCCCTTTGGTGGATGGCTAGCGGTCGATGGCCTGCAGCACAAGCGCCCCGATCAGCGGGCGCAGCGTGGCGCGATAGTTTCCGGGAGTGTGGGACATCAGCACGACGACCAGCTGCTCCTTCGGGTCGACCCAGAAATAGGTCCCGTACGCGCCCGACCACATGTATTCGCCTTCGGTGCCGATGAATCCGGCAACCCCATCCTGGCGCCTGACCGCGAATCCGAGCCCGAAGCCGAAGCCCGACATCGTCGGCACGGTCGCCGTGATGCGGTTGCTCATCTCCGCGGTGAGGTGGTCTGCGGTCATGTATTCCACCGTCTTCTTCGACAGAATCCGTTTTCCGCCGAGCGTGCCCTTGTCGAGCAGCATCTGGGCAAAGCGCACGTAGTCTCCCGCGGTGGACGCGCCGCACCCACCGCCGCATTCGAATTTCAGCGGCTGGGTCAGGTCGAGCACGTACTGCGGCTTGCCGGTCTCCGGGTCATTTGCGAACCAGCGCGCGTAGCGGTTCTGCTTGTCGGCCGGAATCATGAACGAGGTGTCGACCATGCCCAGGGGCTTCCAGATCCGCTCGCTCATCACTTCCCCGAGCTTGCGGCCACGCGCGGCCTCGACGGTCAGGCCGACGACGTCGACCGAAAGGCTGTAATCCCACACCGTCCCGGGTTGATAAGCGAGCGGCAGGCTGCCGAGCTTCGCGAGAAACTCCTCGCTGGTCATGCTGGTGCCGCTGCGGCTCGACGAGGGCGGATACATCTTGTGGAGCGCGCTCGTGCCGCGGCCGCCATACAGCAGGCCGGAAGTGTGGCGCAGGATGTCCTGCACCGTCATCTGCCGCACCGCAGGCACGGTTTCGCCCGGTTTATCGGGATCGGGCGCCACGCGCATGTTCGCGAGCATCGGAAGGTGCTTGCCCACCGGATCCGACACGAGCACCCGCCCTTCCTCGAACAGCTGCATCAACGCCACCGAGGACATCGGCTTGGTCATCGAGGCGATGCTGAAGATCGCGTCTTTCGTCATCGGCGCATTGGCGTCCTTGTCGCGCCAGCCTACGGCCTCGTAGTACACCAGCTTGCCCTTGCGGGCGACGGCCACCACCGCGCCCGGGAACCTGCCCTTGTCGATTTCGGCCTTGAGGGTCTCGCCGATGCGCGCGAGGCGCGCCGAGGACATACCGACGGATTCGGGCTTCGCCCGTGGCAGCGGGTCCGCTGCGTGCGCGCCGATGCAGGCTGCGCTTATAAAAACGGCGATCGAGGTACGTGAGTACATGGCTTTCTTCCTGTAGAAAACGAACAAAGTCAAACTTATTTTTCTATAGAACCAATACAGAAGCCCGCGTCATGTCAATTTAATTTTCAAAACAGACAAACAACCTAGCGCACCCCGGCCAGAAACTTATCGACGACCGCGATGAACTCCGCAGGCTTTTCGTCGCTCGGATAGTGGCCCAGGCCCGGCATCGTCACAATCCCGACCTGCGGCAGAACCTGCCTGAGCCGAGTTTGCGTTGCCGGTGGCACGATGTCACTCGCCCCGCCGAGGATGTAGATGACCGGCGCCTTGATCGCGCGCACGCTCGCCCAGAGCTCGGTAGGCACGAAGCCGTTCTGGATCGCGGGATCGCGCTTCCAGACGAGGCGCCCGTCGGGACGCAGTTTCGATCCATCCAGCGCGAAAGAACGCAGCAAAGGATCGGCGGTGCGCGGGTAGTCCTTGCGCAGCTGTGCCAGCAGCTCGTCCACTGTCGCCCAGCCCTTTTCCTCCTCGAGCATGCGCGCGGCGCGCCGGCTGGAGATCGACGGCGGGCGCTCCGGACCGACATCCTCGACGATCACCGCGGAAACCAGTTCCGGGTGCGCTCCGGCAAAAACCTGAGCGACCCGGCCGCCTGTCGAATTGCCCCACAGGACGATGTTCCTCAGATCGAGCTGCGCGGCCAGTCCCTCGATGTCGCGGACGTAGTCCTCGACCAGGTACCCGCCTTTCGGATCCCACGCGGAGTCGCCGTGCCCGCGCATGTCGACGGCCAGAACGTGGAATCGCTTGCCGAAGTGCGGCGCGAGATGGTCGAACGTGTGCGCCACCCGCCCGATGCCGTGCAACAAGATCATCGGCTGCGCGCCGGGGTCTCCCCATTCGAGCAAATGGACGCGAAGGCCGTTGACGGTGACGAAGCGCTCCATGGGCTGAGCGTGCAGTGCGCCTGCGAATATTGCAAGCGCGGCCGTCAGCGTTGCCAGCAGTGCTTTCAATTTTGCGTCCGGCTCAGTCGGGGTGTGGCCTGCGCGTGCCGCCACGGCCACTGCAGGTCGAAGCGCCTGCCATGCAGGAAAACGCTAAGCCACGTTTTCTGCACCCAGTAGTGAAATGTCACCAACGCAACCGCGGCCGTGAAGCCGCACACCAGCAGGAATTTGACCATTGCCGGCAGGTCGAACCGCACCAGCCACCAGCCGGCCAGGCACACAAGGGGCATGTGCACGAGAAACACCCAGTAGGAGGACTGCGAAACGTACTGGATCCACGGCGAGTCGCGGTCAAAAAACCGCAAGGCCCCTCCGATGAACAGGTAGATGAGCGCCCAGGTGAAAAATCCGTTCACAAGCACCGCGCCAAGATGCAGCGCGAAATCCGCGCCTCGCGCCGCGATGTCGAGATGGCTTGCGCGCAGCGCGATCGGAAAAAGCACCGCGGAAAGCAGCGCCCAGGAAAGCACTCCGCGGGCAAGAGCCTGGAGGAACTCGCGGTAGTGATGGAA
>JANMXB010000487.1:0-1655 GCA_031380765.1 Pseudomonadota bacterium
CGGTATCGGCGCCGACTTCGTCCAGAGCGAGCAGTTTCGGGAGCACCCCTTCTATCGCACCCTCCTGCGGCTGATCCTTCGCGGCGCGATCGATTCGAGTTTCCACCGGGACGCAGTCGATGCGGCGCACCAATGCGGACAGTGCCGCCAGATTCAAGGCGTTCGAGCGATTGTAGGACGCCAGAATCCGCCGGATCGAAGCCTCCCCAGCCGCATCGATTCCCGCGCATCCAAGCAATGAACGCGGCCAGCCTGGCAGCTCCGGTACCGCCATGCCGGCTTTGAGCCCTTGGGCCTCGACGCCGACCCGACCGGAAACATAAATCGGCTTGACCGTTGCCCACGCCCAAGGGAGTGCGCCAGGACAGGTGGCGATATGGCGCCATAGCAAATTGACCACGTTCACGCCGAGGGTCGCGCGCAAGTCGGCGAAAAGCACCGCCGTCTCGCCGCTGGCTGCGGCTTCGGTAATTGCCGGAACGGGATCGCCGTGCATCACAGCCTCCATGTGTGGATGCAGCCCGAAGATCGTACTCCCGTTTTACCTGGAAGACGCAGTGCGACGGGAGTCTCACGGTATTATTCGTTTCCGACCAAACGAGGGCGAATCCATGACTACCGCGCAGACACCACATGCACCCCAACTGCAGAAACTGCCGCCCATGGCGTCACGCTTCGTCGACGTCGCGGCCCTGCCCTGGACGAAGACCGCCTACCCCGGCGTGGAAGCCAAAACGCTCCTGCTGGACAAAGCCTCCGGCTTGCTGACCGTGCTCATGAAAATGGCGCCCCATGCGCGTCTGCCTGACCATGAACACGTCCTGATCGAGCAGACCTGGCTCCTCGAAGGCACGCTGGTGTGCGGCGAAGGCACCGTCACGCCGGGAAATTTCGTGTGGCGCCCCGCAGGAAGCCGTCACGAAGCCTGGGCCGGGCCGGAGGGCAACTTGTCGATCGCGATGTTCCAGCTGCCCAACAAGTTTTTCCAGTCCGACGGGCGCGCGCTGGATTTCCTCGGCAACGAGAGGGAAAAGGCGTGGGCCGACGCGGCAAAAGTCCACGCAATGGCGTAGGTTCCCGCGCTCTACATTTTTTTTGCCACCTCGACCAGCTGGTCGAGTGCTTTTCCCCAGCCGTCATGGAAGCCCATTTCCTCGTGTTTGGCGCGCTCCTCCGCGCTTTTGTGAAGCGCGAGCGCAGTGTATTTCGTGCCTTTGCCCTCCGGCTCCAGCATGATTACCGCCGTGAATGACGTGACTCCGCAAGTTGTCGCTGCCGCTCTCTCGACAGGCCGGAAGCCGGGTTCGAGCGCGTCTGTCCAGACGAGTTTCCGGTTCTTCACGATTTCAAGATAGCAGCCGAGGTTCGCAAACTCCTGCCCTTCCGGCGAGCGCATCACCGTGCGGAATATGCCGCCGGTACGCAGGTCGATTTCGCAGTCCACTGTTGTCCACGGCGCAGGCGTAAACCATTTCTTGACATGCTCCGGGGTGGTCCACGCAGCCCAAACCAGCGCGGGCGGAACGCTGACGACGCGCTCGAGGATCAGGTCGAGGTTCGGGTCCGGGTTGTATCCGTGCAGGTTGGTCATCGCTTCTGCTCCTTCATGTTTTCAAGATTGTCGTCGAGCTGGTCGGGGCGCTTTTCCCAATCGG
>JANMXB010000495.1:0-5432 GCA_031380765.1 Pseudomonadota bacterium
GCGGCGTCAGGCAGAGGTTTTCGAGCGGCACGAATTTCGCGGCCGCGTCGATGCGGCGCTTGATCGTGTCCTTGTCCTCCAGCTCGCCGAACTTGGTCGTCACAAGACCCAGCACGACTTTCTTTCCCTTGGGCACGTAGCGCAGCGGCTCGAAGGTGCCCGCGCGCTCAGAATCGAATTCCATGAAGAAGCCGTCGATATTGGCCGAGAACAACGCCTCGACCACCGGCTCGTAACCGCCGGAAGCCACCCACGTACTCTTGAAATTGCCGCGGCAGGTATGCATGGTGATCGCCATGCCGGCCGGACGGTTCTCGACCGCCGCGTCCATCGCGTCCGCATAGGTCCAGGCGAGCTTCTTCGGATCGTCGCCGCGTTGCGCCAGCGCGCCGGCGAATTTCTCGTCGCACAGGTAAGCAAAGCTCGTATCGTCGAGCTGCAGGTAGGTGCAGCCCGCGGCGCCAAGGTCCCTGATTTCGGCGCGATAAGCCGCGCCCACGTCCTGCCAGAATTCGGCGAGGTCGGGGTACGCCTCCTTGCTGATGCCGGAGCGTCCCGGCCGAAGGTGCAGCATCGCCGGCGCGGGAATCGTCTGCTTCGCGGTTTTTTTCGCAGCGGACTTCATGAACTTGAACGAGTCGACGAAGATCGGTTTCGTGCGCTTTACCTTGCCGGTGACCCGGATCATCGGCGGCTGCTCTTCGGTGTCCTTGAATCCCACCACAAGCGGCGCGGTATAGCCCTCGACGCCGTCGAACCCCGCGAGGAAGTCAACGTGCCACCAGTCGCGGCGGAATTCCCCGTCGGTGACGGCCCGCAGGCCGATGGACTCCTGCTTTGCGATGACCGCGCGACTCGATCGGTCTTCGACTGCGCGCAGGGTCACCGCGTCGATCTCGCCGCGCTTCGCTTTCGCGCGCGCTTCGATGAGCTCGGCGGGGCGCAGCAGGCTGCCGACCTGGTCGGCTTTGAACGGCGGTTTCATGGGTGTCTCAGAAAAGTGGGTGCAATCCGCGTGCGTTGACGATGAGGGCTAAATAGTTTACGTTGGCAACTATCTATCCGCAAGTCCGCTCCCAGAGCCAATCTTCGATGAATTCCGCTCTCCTGAGAACTGCGCCGTCCGGTATCCGCGACCTGATCTCGTACCGCCTGCACGTGCTCGCCAATCTTTCGGCGCGCTGGGCCGAGGCGCGTTACCAGCAGCGCTTCGGGCTCAAGCTGCTCGAATGGCGCGCGATGGCGTTGCTTGGCGGCTACGAGCCGCAGTCGCTCAACGAGCTTGCGCGCGGCGCGGGCCTGGAAAAAAGTCACGCCAGCCGCACGGTGGCCGGGCTCATCGGGCGCAGGCTCGTTACAAGCGCGCCGGACGACCGCGACGGCCGCGGCAAACTGTTCGAGCTCACGCGCACCGGCAAGGCGTTGTACCGCAAAGTGTTCGACGACGCAGTCGCGCGCAGTGAAGCCTGGCTGTCGGTGTTGTCCGACGAGGAAGGGACGGCTCTCATGGACATGCTCGAGCGCCTGACCGAGCAGGCGCGCGCGCTCGAGTCGGCAGACAAGGAGGCCCGATGACGCACGCAGTCCTGCTCAGGGAGGATCGCGGCCGCGTGAGGATCCTCACCCTGAATCGTCCCGAAAAACTCAACGCACTCAATACCGAGCTGACCGAAGCGCTCCTCGCGTGGCTCAAAGAATCCGATCGCGACGAGTCCGTGTCCGTCATCGTGCTCACCGGCGCGGGGCGCGCCTTCTGCGCCGGCGCCGACATCGGCGAATTCAAGGACTTGACGCCCGACCAGGCGGCCCGCGTCGAGAATCGCGCCCAGCTCACCATGCAGTCGCACCTGGTGTTCTCGCAAATCCGCACCCCCGTGATCGCCGCGGTGCGCGGCGCGGCCATGGGTGGCGGCGCGGGCCTCGCCCTGGCCTGCGACATGGTGGTGGCCTCCGAGACGATGAAGCTGGGCTACCCCGAAATCAAGCACGCCATTTTGCCGGCGATCGTGCTCACCAACCTCGTGCGCCAGATCGGCCGCAAGGCGGCTTTTGAGCTCGTCGCCAACGGCGAGCCGCTCACCGCGGCGCGCGCCTACGAGCTCGGCGCGGTCAACAAGGTGGTCGCCGACGCCAGGCTGATGGACGAGGCGCTCGCGCTGGCCGACTCGCTCGCCGCATTCAAGCCCGAGGCCCTGTTCGCGATCAAGCAACTGTTTCACAGGGTGGTCGACCTTCCGCTTGCGGAGGGCCTGGAAGAGGGTAGAAAGGCAAACGTCGCCATGCGGGCGATGCATGCGACGCGCGTGAACACGGAGGAGGGAAAGCAATGAAAACCAGAAATAGCCTGAACGCGGCGTGCGCCGGAGTCGTTGCGGGAGTCGTCGCAGTAGTCGTCCTTGCACTCGCGGCCGGGTCCCAGGTTGCGCTCGCCCAAGGTTTCCCTTCCAAGCCGATCCGGATCGTGGTGCCTTTCCCGGCCGGCGGCACCACCGACGTGGTGGCCAGGCTGGTGGCCCAGCGCATGACCGAAACCCTGGGCCAGCCGGTGCTGGTCGAGAACCGCGGCGGCGCCGGCGGGTCGCTTGGGGCCGACGTGGTCGCCAAGGCGCCACCGGACGGCTACACGATCCTGATGCACAACATCACTTTCCCCCTTGCATCGGCGGCGCTCGCGATTGCGGGGCGCGCGCCGTATGACATCGACAACGACTTTGCCGGCATCGGCGTGTCGGTCAACGTGCCGTTCATCTTCACCGCGCACCCGAAAGTCCCGGCCAACGACCTCAGGGAACTCGTCGCGCTGCTGCAGAAAGACCGCACGCTCAAGTACAACTACGGCTCGACCGGCCCGGGCTCGGCGATGCACGTGTTCGGCGAGCTCATCAAGCGCGACGGGAAGATCGAGATGACCCATATCCCGTTCAAGGGGGCCGCGCCGCTCAAGCAGGAACTGCTCGCCGGACGCATCGAGTTCGGCGGCGATCAGCTCTCCAGCTCGCTGGCCGAGGTGAAGAAAGGCCAGCTCAAGGCTCTGGCGACCGGATCGGCGCAGCGCCTTGCGGTATTGCCAGACGTGCCGACCGTGCGCGAGCAGGGCTTCGGGCGCCTCGAGTTCCAGGGATGGAACGGCCTGTTTGCGCCGGCAAAAACGCCGCGCGAAATCATAGACCGCCTGTCGCGTGAGCACGCTGCGGCGATCCGCCACCCCGATACGGTCAAGCGCCTGACCGACCTGGCCGCCGAGCCCGTCGGCTCGTCGCCTGCCGACCAGGACGCAGTGCTCAAAAAGCAGGTGGCCCAGTTCCGGCCGCTGATCAAAGAACTCGGCATCACCCTGGACTGAGTGCCGGATCAAGGAGAAGAGCATGGCGGGCATCGTTGTCATCACCGGCTCGAGCCGCGGCATAGGCGCGGCGAGCGCGCTGCTTGCGGCCAAGCGCGGCTGGGCGGTTTGTGTCAACTACGTAACCCAGGCCGACCGGGCCGAGCAGGTGGTGGCCGCGATCCGCGCTGGCGGCGGCAAGGCGATCGCGGTGCGGGCCGACACCGCCAGGGAGGCCGACGTAAAGCGGTTGTTCGAGCGGGTTGACGCCGATCTGGGCCGACTCACTGCATTGGTGAACAACGCGGGGATCACCGGCCGGGCGGGCCGGCTGGAAACCTTCGACGCCGCCACCATGCGGCGCGTCCTTGAAGTCAACGTAATCGGCACGCTGCTGTGCACGCAGGAAGCCGTGAAACGGATGTCCACAAAGCTGGGCGGCCAGGGCGGGGCGATCGTCAACGTGTCCTCGGTCGCGGCGCAACTGGGCGGGGCCAACCAGTGGATTCCTTACGGGGCGGCCAAAGGCGCGGTCAACAGCATTACCACGGGATCGGCCAAGGAGTTCGCGGCCGAGGGCATCCGCGTCAACGCCGTCATGCCCGGCCTTATCGACACCGAGATCCACGTCGAAGCCGGGGTAGGCGACCGCCTGCAGAAAGTGATCCCGCAGGTGCCCATGGGCCGCATCGGCACCGCGCAGGAATGTGCTGAAGCTATTCTTTGGCTGATGTCGGGCGAAGCGGCCTACATGACCGGCGCGAATCTGCTGATTTCCGGGGGACGCTAGCATTTTCGCTGGTAAAATCGCGCTCATTTCCAGCCGCGCCGGTTCCCCCGGCTACTTTCAGAACTGATGGACCAGAACAAGAAGAGCCGCCCGGCGGCCTGCATCAGCGCGCTTGTCCTCCTCTTCGCACTTTTCGCTGCGGCCGGCCACGCCCAGGGCCTGCGCGCCGACCAGGACCTCGGCGCGCAATGGAAGGTCAATTCGACCGCCCGGCTGCTTGCTGGTTTGCCCCCTGTGTACCCGGGTCATAGCGCGTTTGCCGAAACCGAAGCCTGGAAAGAGCACAGCGCGTTCATGAAGGCGGCGTGGGCGAAGATGAACGACAAGCAGGTCGCGACGATGACGGCATGGCGCGAGACTGCGATTTCCAGGACCTGCCCCCTGGGCAGGACGCTGCTGTACCCGTTCAGCGGCCCGGATTTCTTCAACGCGTACTGGCTGTTCCCGAATTGCGAGACGTTCGTCATGTTCGGCCTCGAGCACATTGGGGAGGTGCCCGACTTCGAGCGCATGAATGAGCAGCACTTCGCCCGCATGCTCGCCGACGTGCGCACCGCGACCACCGACTTTTTCAGCCGCAACTACTTCATCACCGAGAACATGTCGCGCCAGCTGCGCACCGCCCAGTTGCGCGGCGTGATACCCCTGTTCATGATCCCGATGGCGCTGTCGGGCGTGGACATCCTGCGCGTCCGGCCTTTCGAGTTCCCGGCGACGGTGCGCACGGCCGCGGCGGCCACGAGTCGTCCGATGCGGCAGCTCAGGGGCATCACCATCGAATTCCGCGCGCCGGGCTCGCCGGTGACGCGCCGGATCAACTACTTCACCGTGGACGCGACCGACAAGGGGCTCGCCTTTTACCCGGAGTTCCTCGCCTATATCCGCTCGCTCGGGCCGACCACGACCTTCATCAAATCCGCGTCCTACCTGCTGCACAGCAACGGCTTTCGCCAGATGCGCAGCGCCCTGCTCGACGTGAGCGGATTCCTCGTGCAGGACGATTCGGGGATCCCGTACCCGATGCTCGAGGCGCGCGGCTGGAAAATGCACTTGTACGGCAAGTACGGCGTGCCGATTCCGCCTTTCCAGGGCGCTTTCCAGGCGTCGCTCGACCGTGCGTACAAATCGCAGTTGTCCTCGCCGCTGCCGTTTACGTTCGGCTACCAGTTCCACGACGCCCGCGACGAGCGCTCCAACGTGATGGTCGGGCAGCGGCCGCTGCAGACCGCGGAGGCCGAGCCCGCGTCGGCCGATGCCGCGCGCAACGGCCGGAAGGGCCTCGTTTTGCGCTCGTCACCCAAGCGCGTCTACTGATTTGAT
>JANMXB010000507.1:0-5193 GCA_031380765.1 Pseudomonadota bacterium
ATCTCCACTTCTCGTTCGGCCCGCGAAAGATCCTCAACGGTCTCAATCTTTCGATCCCCCGCGGCAAGCTGGTCGCGATCCTTGGCGCGAGCGGCGTTGGCAAGTCGACACTGCTCAACCTGATCGGCGGGCAGCTGAAGCCGGATCGCGGCGAAGTGCGCGTGGCGGGGCAGGTGGTGCACTCGCTGGACATCGACGGCCTCTACCAACTACGCCGGAAGATGGGGATGATGTTCCAGAAAGGCGGGCTCTTCAGCGACCTTTCGACATTCGAGAATATTGCGTTCCCCCTGCGCGAGCACACCGACCTGCCCGAAGACCTGATCCGCCGCCTGGTGCTCATGAAACTGCACGCCGTGGGATTGCGCGGCGCGAGCCGGCTCATGCCCTCCGGCTTGTCGGGCGGCATGTCGCGGCGCGTTGCACTGGCGCGCGCCATTGCGATGGAGCCCATGCTCTCGATGTACGACGAGCCGTTTGCCGGCCTCGACCCCATCTCGCTTAACGTGATCGCGCAGCTCGTGCGCCGCCTCAACGATGCGCTCGGCACCACTTCGATCGTGGTGACCTACGACGTGAGCGCGAGCCTCAAGCTGGTCGACTATATCTACGTGATCGACGACGGTGTGCTGGCAGGGTCCGGCACGCCCGCGGAGCTGCTTGCCTCGGAGGATCCGTTCCTCAAGCAGTTCCTGCACGCGCTGCCCGACGGTCCGGTGAAATTCGACCTGCCGGCGCGCCCGATGGCCGAGGATCTTCACCTGGCGCAAGCACCATCGGCCCCTTAGGCCGCAGGCCAGTGCGCGGACCAGTCTATGGCGAAGCCCGCCGCGTTCCGCGCTATCCGGCAGCAGTGCGGGGCGGGGAAATGGGTAGGCAGCAATAGCGCATTGGTTTCCACGCAGGTCTCCAGCAACGCAATGCGCGACTCGACGCCGGCTTCGGGCGCATCGTCCAGGCTCGTGTGCCAGTGCGGAAAATACACCTGCAGCGGCACGTGCATGAGGTCGCCCGAGAAGATCGCTTGCGCGCCCGAGTCACGCAGCCGGATGCGCACGTGCCCCAGAGTGTGGCCCGGCGCGGGCTCGACCGTCAGCGTGTCGTCGAGCGTGTAGCCGTCGTCGATCGCCACCGCCTGTCCCGCGGCCACCACCGGCGCCACCGAGTCTTCCCAGACGTAATCGTTATGCGGCGCGTACGTCCACGTCGGGTGCCGCGGGTTCCAGCGGTCGAGTTCCTTGCGGTGGAAGAGGTACCTGGCATTGGGAAAGGTGGGCACCCAGCGGCCGTCGACGAGCCGCGTGTTCCAGCCGACGTGGTCCAGATGCAGGTGCGTGCACATCACGAAGTCGACTTGCTCCGGCGCCACGCCGGCGGCCTGGAGGCGTTCGAGCCATGGGTGGCGCGTTGCGTGGAAGCGCGGCAGGTAGGGGCGGTTCTTGTGGTTGCCGCCGCAGGTGTCGATGAGGATCGTATGGCGGCGCGTGCGCACCACGAACGTGTGAACCGAAGTGCGAAAGCGGTCTTCGGCGGGGTCGAAGAATTCGGGCACCAGCCAGCCGGCATGCTCCGAAAGTGCTTCGCGCTCGAATCCCGGGAACAGCTGCTCGGGCTTGAAACTCGTCCGGACCGACTCTTCGACACGGCTCACTTCGGTGCCGCCAAGCATCCACCGCATCGGCTGCATTACAGGCACACGAAAGTCACCCGGCCCGTGTCCTGGCTCATCAAGGAAATGCTGGCGATGTGCGCCTGCTTGCTCAGCGGGCTGCATTCGCGATCGGCGGCCGCGATCGAGTACGCAAGATCGCTGCCGTTCGTGCGCGCGTAGTCATACGTGATCTGCCCCGGTTCGCCTGGAATCCTGACGATCGTCCGCGGCGCCAAGAAGTAGCCCGGGCCGGCCACCGGTTCGGGGAAGGGAAGGCCGAGCCTGGCACGACCGCCGAGCGCGGCGCAAGCGAGCACAATGCAGGTTGTCGTGCGGATCATGTTTTGCCAGCACAATGCGGGAACTGCAAAGTACCATCCTTCGCCAAGGACGATCAACAGTGAACACCGTCTATGAATCGCCGCGCCTGTCGGACATCGACTCGGTCAACCCGGATGTCGCGGCCAGGTGCACGCGCGTTGTGTTCAACACCGCGGATGGGGCCGGGCACGTGACCTGCGTGCTCGGCAACGAAGTGCTGCCGCAACTGTTCCAGGCGCTTCTCGAGACGCGCCATCCCGGGATCCTGCGCCTCCTCGAGGCAGCGAAAGCCTCCGGCGCATGAGGGAGGCAGACCTGGAGCGATCATTAATAAATAAAGTCGCAGATTCTGTTACCCGCTACGGTCCCTCCGGCGTACGCGAGCCCGCAATCGCCGGCGTCTGCGAAGGCTGGTCGTCCGTCAGGCAATCCTGCAGCATCTTCAGCGCGCTCGCGGTGTCATCCACGAACCGGAACAACTCCCTGTCCTTCGCGCTGATCATGCCGTAGCGCTCGAGGGCATCGAAGTTGACGATCTCCTTCCAGAACGCCGAACCGTACAGCAGGATCGGAATCGGCCGCTCGAGCTTGCCGGTCTGGGTGAGGGTGAGCACCTCCATCATTTCGTCGAGAGTGCCGAACCCGCCGGGAAAAACCACGAGCGCGCGCGCAAGGTGCGCGAACCAGAGCTTCCTCATGAAGAAGTAGTGGAACTCGAAGCACAACCCGGGCGAGATCCACTGGTTGGGCTTTTGCTCGAACGGCAGGCCGATGTTAAGGCCGATCGTGCGGCCGCCCGCATCGGACGCGCCGCGATTGGCCGCCTCCATGATTCCCGGACCGCCCCCCGAGCAGACGATATAGCGGTGTACATCGGGAGAGAGTGTCAGCGACCACCCGGTTACGAGCCGGGCGAGCTCGCGCGCCTCGTCGTAATAGCGGCCCATCGGCCCGCCGGAAGCGATGCGCGCGGAGCCGAAGAAGACGATCGTGTCGTGGATGCGCTCGCGGTGGAAGGCTTCGAGCGGCGAAAGGTATTCGGCGAGGATGCGCAACGGCCGCGCTTCCTCGCTGTCGAGAAAGCGCTCGTTCTTATAGGCGAGCGGGTTGTCGACGGATGTTTTCAACGCTTCTCCTCCCTGCCGAAATCGATGAAGCCGCGCTCCACGTCCAGGCGCAGCAGCTTGACCGGCACACGGTCGTCGACGTCAAGACCCTTCGCACCGGTAACGAGCTTGCCCTCCGCGGCCGGATGCGCGATCCGCACCCAGGTCCCCTTGTCGGAAGCCCCGGTGACGATGGCGTCGAAGCGCTCGCCGATGCGCGTGGCCAGCAGCAGGGCCGCCGCGGACTTGCGCACCTGGCGCTCGACTTTTGCGGCGTTGTCTTCCTGCGCGGTGCAGTGCGCTGCGAGTTCCTGCAGCTCGACGACGGTATAGGGCACCGGCGCGCCGGCCAGCGCAGCCTTGACCAGGCGCTGCGTCACGATGTCGGGAAACCGCCGGTTCGGCGCGGTCGAGTGCGTGTAGTCCTGCACCGCGAGGCCGAAATGGCCCTCGATCTTCTGCCCCGGCAACTCGACCGCGTATTCGCCGCGGCCCAGCAGCTTGACCACCGAAAGCGAAAGGTCGGGGAAGCCCGCCGGGTTCGCTTCGCGCTCCTTCAGGAGGAATGCTTCGAGCGCTTTCGAGTCCGGGGCACCGGGGAGCTTGGTGCCCCGCGCCGCGGCGAGCTCGCGGATGCGCTCCCAGCGCTCGGGCGAGCGCAGCACGCGCCGGAAGGTCGGGAACTTGCGCGCGTCGAGGAAACGCGCCGTGACGCCATTGGCGGCCACCATGAATTCCTCGATGAGTTCTTTGGCGCGGTTCGGCATATCGGGCGCGAGGTCGGCGAGTTCCCCGCCCTGGAAAACCGGCCGTGCCTCGGGCGTCTGCAGGCTCAGCGCGCCATGCCGGTGCCGCAGGCCGCGCATCGACTGCGCCGCGCTATCCTGGGTGCGCAGTTGTTCTTCCAGCGCAGGCACGGACGGCAGCACCGCTTGCAGGTGTGGCGGCATCGCGCCGCCGTCGAGCCATTCGGCCAGCGCGTTGTACGCGAGCTTGGCATGGTTTTTCACCCGCGCGCGGTCGATCGTCGCGGCGATTACCGAGCCGTCGTCGCCCAGCGTCATCTCGGTAACGATCGCAAGGCGATCCTCGCCTTCGTTAAGCGATGTGAGACCGGTGGACAATTGTTCGGGGAGCATCGGGAAAATCCCGGCGGCGGTATAGACCGAAGTCGTGTTGGCCTGGGCATGCGCGTCGATTGCAGAGCCGCGTTTGACGAGCGCGTCCACGTCCGCCACGGCAACCAGGATCGTGGTCGCGCCCGAAGCGCTGCGCCTGGCGACCGAAAGCTGGTCGAGGTCGCGCGAATCGTCGTTGTCGATCGAGGCCCAGGGCAGTGCGCGCAGGTCGCGCACATCGGAGGCTTGCCCCTCGGAGGGGTGCAGCGCGGAGAGTTCCGCAGCGACGGCCGGGGAGAAGTCCGGCAACAGGCCGCGCTCGGTCATCGCCTTGCGCGCGATTGCGCTGAGCATGCGCCGGGAGGCCGGGACCGGTTTATCCATTCGGCGATGATACCCGGCTGCCCTCGGTCGCCGTGGGCCGGTTGTGCGCGCGGCTGAGGATCCATTGCCGCAGTGGCCTTTCATAGGAGCGGTGGACTACCACCGACGCGGCCAGCACGAACCCGCACGTAACGACGTAGTCGGCGGCGCCCGCGAGCGGGATTCCGGCGGCTCGTTGCAGGATCCAGTGGAACCAGAAAATGAGGCCGGCGTGCAGGATGTAGATCGAAAAGCTGGCTTCTCCCAGCCCGACCAGCCAGGGCAGCGAAAGCGCGCGCTCCACGAGGGTCCCCCTGCGCGCCGCGCCGAAGATGACCAGCCCGAACAGCGGCACGAGCGACGCATCCGTCCGGCTCCACCAGGGCAGTCCGGGCAGCCCAGCCAACGCGAGCGTCAGGCCGAGCGCGCCGCCCGTGAACAGGAAGGCATGGGCGCGTCGCGAAAGGACGGGCCCGAACAGGAACAGCCTGCCCAGGGCCATGCCGAACACGAACGACGCAAGATGAAAGAGCGGGTGGGCATAGGCGAATTCGGCCCAGGCACGGGTGCCTTCAGCGCCTTGCGCGACCGGATAGACATGGCGGACGACTGCCGTGGCAATTACCGCGCAGGC
>JANMXB010000538.1:0-11754 GCA_031380765.1 Pseudomonadota bacterium
ACCGGCAAGCTGTTGCGGGCAGTCATCCACGACACTGAAGTGAGCGCGGCCATGGGCGTCAACGTGGGTCGCTTCAACCTCGTAACCTTTACGATCGGCTCGAAGCTGGCCGCGATCGGCGGCGCGTTCACCGCGCCCACGGTCTCGGTCGTGCCGGGCCTGGGCGTCGAGGTCGTCGTGCTTTCGTTCGCCGTCGTAGTCATCGGGGGCCTGGGCAGCCTGCCGGGCGCGGCGCTCGGCGCAGTCATCGTCGGGCTAGTGCGCTCGGCCTCCATCCACTACATGCCCCAGGTCGAACTGTTCGTCATCTACTTCGTGATGGCGCTGGTGCTCGCGTTCCGCCCGCGGGGCCTCTTCAGCCTCGCCGAGGCGCGCAAGATATGACCCTCGACCGCACCCAGGTGGCGCTCGGCGCGATCCTGCTCGCGGTGGCGGCGCTCGGGCCCTTCCTGCCCAAGTGGGCCCTCTTCCTCCTCACCATCGCCGTGGCCAAGGGCCTGGTCGCGCTCGGGCTGATGCTGCTCCTGCGCGCAGGGCTGGTGTCGTTCGGGCAGGCGCTCTACTACTGCCTCGGCGCCTACACCGCGTGCGGCATCGGGCGCTACCTAGGCATGGGGGACATCTTCCTGCAGATGCTCGCCGGCGGCGCGGCGGCCGCGCTCATCGCATGGATCTTCGGCTTCCTGCTGGCCAAGTACCGCGGCATCTTCTTCGGGCTGCTGAGCATGGCGCTTTCCATGATCCTCTACGGGCTGATCGTGAAGAGCGAGACACTCGGCTCGACCGACGGCCTGAACGTGCTGCCTTCGACTTTGTTCGGCGCGCGGCCGGGCGAGGAAATGCTGCGCTACCTCGTGGCGCTCGCGGCATGCAGCATCGCGGTGCTCGCGGCGCTGCTGGTGCACCGCTACATGCATACGCCGCTGGGGCGCCTCGCACCGGCGATCAAGGACAACGAAATCCGCGTCGAGTACATGGGCGCCTCGGTGAAGAGCGCGATCCACACCATCTACGTGATCGCCGCGGCGCTCGCAGGCGTCGGCGGCGCCCTGGCGGCGACCGCGGTCGGGCACATCGACCCGGACATGGCGTACTGGACGACCTCGGGCGAGTTCATCTTCATCGCCATCCTCGCCGGAACCAGCAGCGCGATCGCGCCTTTCCTCGGCGCCCTGATCTTCGGCATCATCAATTCGGTCGCCTACGGCCTGTCGCCGAACACCTGGCAGATGACGCTCGGGATCTCGCTCCTCGTCGTCATCGTGTTCCTGCCGGACGGGCTGTGGTCGCTGTTCAGGAAACGCAGCGCAAGCCGCGCCGCGCGCGGAGCCGCCTGACATGCCGGCGATCCTCGACGCCCGCGGGCTGCAGAAGACCTTCGGCGCGGTGACCGCGGCGAGCGACCTCACCGTCTCGATCGAAAAGGATTCGGTGGTCGGCCTCATCGGCACCAACGGCGCCGGCAAGACCACCTTCATCAACATGATCACCGGCTACCTCAAGCCGGACGCCGGCACCATCCGCTTCGACGGGCGCGACATCACGGCGCTGGAGCCGCGCGAGATCACGCGGCTGCGCATCTGCCGCTCGTTCCAGATCCCCCAGCTTTACCAGTCGCTCTCCGTGCACGGCAACATGATGGTCGCGCTGGGCGTGCTGCTCGCCAATGCGAACCTCGGCGGTTTCTTCTCGCGCGGCCGGCCCGTGGTGCCGGGGCACGACGCACCGGCCGAAGAGGTCGCCGCGCGCACGCTGGAGCGCTTCGGCCTCGGCGCCTACCGCGACACGAACGCGCAGGTGCTGCCGGGCGGCGTGAGGAAACTGCTCGACATTGCCCTCACGATCGTGGCGCGGCCCAGGATCCTTCTGCTCGACGAGCCCACCAGTGGCGACTCCGCCGACGAGAAGTTCGGCATCATGGAAATGGTGCTCGGGGTGGCGAAGGACGAGGGCGCGACCGTGCTCTTCGTCGAGCACGACATGGAGATCGTCAACCGCTTCGCCGGGCGCGTGCTCGCGTTCTACGACGGGCGGATCATCGCCGATGCGCCGCCCGAAGTCGCGCTCAACGACCCCGAGGTCAGGCGCTACGTGGTCGGCGGAGCGCTGCACGAAGGCCGTCGCGATGCTTGAGATCCGCAACCTGGACGTGGCCATCCAGTCGGTGCAGATCCTGCGCGACGTCTCGTTCGACGTGCCCTCGGGGACGATGGCAGGACTGATCGGGCGCAACGGCGCCGGCAAGACCACGCTCATGAAAAGCATCATGGGCCTCATCCGTTCGCGCCGCGGCACGGTCAGGTTCGACGGCGCCGGCCTGCTTGCCCTTCCGACCCATGCGCGTACGCGCCTTGGAATCGGCTACATGCCCGAGGACCGCCGTCTGATCCCCGACCTGACGGTCGAGGAAAACGTGCTTGTCCCGGCGTGGGCCGCGAATCGGCCGGACGCACGAGCGCGCCTCGAAAAGGTCTACAGCCTGATCCCCGAAGTGCGCGAGTTTTCCGCGCGCCGCGGCCTGCAGCTCTCGGGCGGCCAGCAAAAGCTGGTCGCGCTCGGCCGCGCGCTGGTGTGCGGCACCAAATTGCTGTTGCTGGATGAGCCCTTCGAGGGCGTGGCCCCCGCCCTGGCACAGCGCCTGGTCGAAGTCGTATCGGGACTCAAGCGCGAAGGCCTGTCGGTTATCCTTTCGGAGTCCGACCTGCAGCATTCCGAGCGCATGGTCGATCGGGTGATCGTGATCGACCGCGGCGCGATTTCGAGCAAGGACTACTGACAGGATTACCCCGGGCCCCCCGGCCTGGAGCCATGGAGAAGGAAAGATGCTGACATTTGCCAAAGTCGTGACCGGCCTCGCCTTGGGCCTTTTCGAAGTGGCCGCACAGGCGCAGGTCTACCCGTCCAAGCCGCTGCGCATCATCGTGCCGTTCGCGCCGGGCGGCTCGACCGACATCGTCGCGCGCATCCTCGCCGACAAGCTCACGACGTCGCTCGCGCAATCGGTGGTCGTCGACAACCGTGCCGGTGCGGCGGGCAACATCGGCGCGGAGGCCGTCGCAAAGGCCGCGCCCGACGGCTACACGCTGCTGATGGCGACCACCGGCGTGATGGCGATCAACAACGCGCTCTACAGGAACATGACTTATGACGCGGCGAAGGATCTCGAGCCGGTGTCGTTTACGACCTCGATCACCAACGTGCTGACCGTGCCGCTCGATATCCCCGCCAAAAGTGTGGCGGAATTGATTGCACTGGCGAAAGCCCAGCCTGGAAAGCTTTCGTTCGCCTCCTCGGGCGCGGGCAGCTCCACCCACCTTTCGGGCGAGCTGTTCAAGAGCATGGCGGGCATCGACGTGCTGCACATCCCCTACAAAGGCAGCGGGCAGGCGCTGATCGACCTGATGGCCGGGCGCGTCTCGATGATCTTCGACAACATGCCCTCCGTGTTGCCCCATATCCGCGGCGGAAAGCTGCGCGGCCTCGCCGTTACCGGCACGAAGCGCTCTGCCGCGATGCCCGAGCTGCCGACGATCGCCGAAGCGGGCGCGCATCTCGGCCTTAGTGGCTACGAGTCGCTTTCGTGGAGCGGCATCGCCATCCCCGCGGGCACGCCGAGGGAGATCGTCCTGCGCCTCAGCCGCGAGATCGGCAGCGTGCTGGCGATGGCGGACGTGAAACAAAAGCTCACCGAGCTGGGTGCCGATCCGGTCGGCGGCTCGCCCGAGGTATTCGCGGAGCATGTCCGCAAGGAACGCGACAAGTGGAGCCGCCTGATCCGCGAACGCAGCATCGTGGTGAATTGACGCAGCGATCTGACCATGGCTTTCCTTTCCGGCCGCGCCGGGCGCATCAAGACCTCGCCCTCCAACCTCGCCGCGCAGCGCGGGCGCGAGCTCCAGGCCGCCGGGCGCGACATCGTGAACCTCGGCCAGGGCGAGCCCGATTTCCCCACGCCGGATCACGTGATCGAAGCCGCGTATTACGCGATGCGCGATGGCCAGACGCGCTACACCACCGTGGATGGCACCCCCGCGCTCAAGGCCGCGGTGATCGGAAAATTCGCGCGCGAAAACGGCCTCGAATTCAAGACGGCAAACATCACCGTCGGCAGCGGCGGCAAGCAGGTGATCTTCAACGCGCTGATGGCCACGCTCGACCCGGGCGACGAGGTGATCATCCCGGCGCCCTATTGGGTGTCCTACCCGGACATGGTGCTGTTCGCCGAAGGCACCCCGGTGCGCGCGCAGACGCATCCGCAGGACGATCTCAAGATCACCCCCGCGGCGCTCGACGCAGCCATCACCGCGCGCACGAAGTGGCTGATCCTCAATTCGCCTTCCAACCCCTGCGGCGCCACCTATTCGGCGGACGAACTGAAAGCGCTCGCGGGCGTCCTCGAGCGCCACCCGCACGTCTGGGTCATGGCCGACGACATGTACGAGCACATCCTGTTCGACGATCGACGCCACGCCACGATGGCGGCGGTCGCGCCGCAGCTCGCTCACCGCGCGCTCACGATCAACGGCGTGTCCAAAGCCTATGCGATGACCGGCTGGCGCATCGGCTATGCGGGAGGCCCCGCGGAGTTGATCAAGACAATGGGCAAGATCCAGTCGCAGAGCACCTCGAACCCAAGCTCCGTGAGCCAGGCCGCGGCCGTCGCCGCGCTCAACGGTCCGCAGGAAATCGTCATCGAACGCTGCGCCGAATTCCAGGCGCGCCGCGACCGCTTCCACCCGCGCCTGGCCGCGATTGCCGGCCTCGAGTGCGCAAAGCCCCATGGCGCGTTCTATTTCTTTCCCTGCTGCGCCGGGCTCATCGGAAAGCGCACGCCGCATGGGAAAACCCTGTCGAACGACGAGGATGTTGCGCTGTACCTGCTCGACTGCGGTGTTTCGCTGGTGCATGGCGCCGCCTACGGCCTGTCGCCGTACTTTCGCGTATCGTTCGCGACTTCGATGGAAAACCTCGACGAGGCCTGCCGCAGGATGGTTGCGGCCTTTGCGGACCTCGCCTGACCCGGAGTTCGACCATGCGGCTTTTTCTTGCGGTCCTTGTCCTTGCGGCGCTGTGCGGCCAGGCCCATGCCCAATATCCGGCCAAACCGGTCCGCATGATCGTGCCGTACGCCGCGGGCGGCACCACCGACGTGCTCGCGCGCATCATGGCCGACAAGCTCACGCAGGCGCTGGGACAAACGGTGGTCGTCGAGTACAAGCCCGGGGCCGGCGGCACGATAGGCGCGGAGGCGGCCGCGAAAGCGCCGAACGACGGCTACACCATCGTCATGGGCGCGCCGGGCTCGCATTCCACCGCCACCAGCCTTTACGCGAAGCTCGGTTACGACCCCGTGAAGGATTTCGCGCCCATCGTGCACGTGGCCAACGTGCCGAATTCGATCGTCGTGCACCCAAGCCTGGCGGTGAAGTCGGTGCCGGAGCTGATCGCTTACGCCAAGGCGCACCCTGGCGAGCTGACCTACGGCTCCGCCGGCACGGGTGCGACGACCCACCTCACGGGCGAGCTGTTCGCGCTGCAAGCCGGCGTGAAGCTCACCCACATTCCTTACAAAGGCTCCAGCCAGGCGATGACCGATCTCCTCGGCGGACAGATCCGGATGATGTTCGAGAATCTGCCCGGCGCCGCCAGCCAGATCCGCTCGGGAAAAATCCGCGGCATCGCGGTCACCAGCCTGCGCCGCTCGCCGGCGTTTGCCGAGCTGCCCGCGGTCTCGGAAACGCTGCCCGGATTCGAGGTGGTGGCGTGGTTCGGGCTGTTCGCGCCGGCGGGCACGCCCGCGACTATCATCGCGCGCCTCAATGCCGAATCCGACAAGGCGCTGCGCCTGGCCGAGGTACGCGAGAAGATCGTCGCGGCCGGCTCCGACCCCATCGGCGGCACGCCCGAGGACATGGCGAGATTCCTCGCCAACGACATCGCCAAGTGGGTGCGCGTCACGCGCGAAGCGGGAATCAAGCCGCAGTGACCGAAGAAATCACAAGCTTCGCGTTAGGCATAGACATCGGCGGGACCTTCACCGACCTCGTTCTTTCAGGGCCCGCGGGCGAGCGGCATGCGTTGAAGGTACTGACCACGCCCGACGATCCGTCGCGGGCGGCGGTCGAAGGCGTGCGCGCGCTGCTGGGCCAATCGAAGGTCGCGGCAAAAAACGTTGCGCGCGTGGTGCACGCGACCACGCTCTTCACCAACGCCCTCATCGAGCGCAAAGGCGCGGTCACCGGCCTCATCACCACGGTGGGTTTCCGCGACGTGCTCGAAATCGGGCGCGAGAGGCGCTTCGAGCTGTACGACCTCGACATCCGCATGCCGGAGCCTTTGGTGCCGCGCGACCTGCGCCTCGAAGTCGCGGAGCGCACCGCGGCCGACGGCAGCATCGGCACCTCGGTGGACGAGGCCGAGCTGCGGCGCGCGGGCGAGGTGCTCGTTGCGGCGGGCGTCGCATCGATCGCGGTGGTGTTCCTGAATTCGTACGCCAATCCGCAGAACGAGCAGCGCGCGGCCGCCGCGCTGCGTAAAGCCTTTGCGAAGATCGCCGTCACCGCCTCGCACGAGATCGTGCCCGAGGTGCGCGAGTTCGAGCGCAGCTCCACGGCTGCCGCCAATGCCTATGTAAAGCCGCTTGCCGCGCACTATCTGGAAGGCATTCGCGCCAAGCTTGCCGCGCTGGGCATCGGCGCGCCCCTGTCGCTGATGCTCTCGAGCGGCGGCTTCACGCATATCGCGGAGGCGAAAGCCGCGCCCGTCCATCTCCTCGAATCCGGGCCCGCGGCGGGCGCGCTCGCCGCGGCGCACCTGGGCAAAGGCGAAGCGCGCCTGCTGGCCTTCGACATGGGCGGCACCACGGCGAAGCTGTGCATCGTCGACGACGGCATCCCCCTGGTCGCGCAGGGCTTCGAGGCCGGGCGCACACGGCGCTTCATGGAAGGCAGCGGCCTGCCGATTCGCGTGCCGAGCGTGGACTTGATCGAGATCGGCGCGGGCGGCGGCAGCATCGCGCATCCGGATTCCATCGGCCTGCTCAAGGTGGGCCCGCAAAGCGCGGGCTCGGTGCCGGGGCCGGCGTGCTACGGGCTGGGCGGGACGGAGCCGACGGTGACGGACGCCAACCTCGCGCTCGGCGTGCTGAACCCTGAGTATTTCGCCGGCGGCACGATCAGGATCGACAAGGCGAAAGCGGAGCACGCGCTCGAGGCCCTGGGCAAGCGCCTGGGCCTGTCGATGCCCGACACGGCCTGGGGCATCGTCAACGTGGTGAACGAGAACATGGCCAGCGCCGCGCGCGTGCACATCGCCGAGCGTGGCCGCGACCAGCGCGCCTACGTGCTGCTGGTCACCGGCGGCGGCGGACCGGTGCACGGCTACCAGGTGGCGAAAAAACTCGGCCTGTCGAGAATGATCTGCCCGCCTGCGGCCGGCGTGGCTTCGGCTTTCGGCCTCATCACCGCCCCCGCGCGCGTCGATCGCGTCGCGACTGTCGGCTTGAGGCTCGACCAGGCCGACCTCGAATCGCTCGAAGCGCGTTTTCGCGCGCTGGAGGAGGAAGCATTCGCGACCCTCGAACGAACGGGCGCCCGCAGAGGAGACGCGATCCTCGAGCGCAATGCCGACGGGCGCTTTGTCGGCCAGGGCTTTTACCTTTCGGTGCCGCTTCCCAAGGGAACCAATGCGGGCCCTTATTCCGACCGGCAGGTCCTGCGCGCCGCGTTCGAAAAGGGCTACCGCGAGAAATTCACCCATACGCCGCCGCAGGTCACGGTGGAGTTCGTCAACATCCGCGTGACCGCGACCGCCCCGGCTCCCGCGCAGTCATCCGTTACGCGCGCAACGCATGCGACGACGAAGAGCCCGACCCCCGCTTCGCGCAAAGTATATTTCAGGGAAGCCGGCGGCAAAGTCGACACAGCCGTCCACCGCCGCGAAAACCTCTCCGCGGGCTTCGCTGCCGCCGGACCGCTGCTCGTCGAAGAAGAGGGCTCGACCCTGGTCATCCCGCCGGGCGGACGCGTCACGCTCGCCACCGACGGCAACCTGGTTGTCGAGGTCGCATGAAATTCGACCCAACCACTCTCGAGGTGTTGTGGACGCGCCTGCGCTCGGTCACCGACGAGGCCGCCAAGGTCATAGTGCGCACTTCGTTCTCGACGCTTTCCATCGAGGCCAACGACTATTCCTGCGTCCTCACCGACGCGCGGGGCAATTCGCTCGCCCAGAACACCGCGAGCATCCCCTCCTTCATCGCCACATTGCCGGCGACGACGCGCCACATGCTGAAATCCATCGGCGCCGCGACCATGCGGCCAGGCGACATCTACATCACCAACAACCCCTGGATCGGCACCGGCCACCTCAACGATATTTCGCTCGTCAAGCCGGTGTTCCTCGCCGGACGCCTCGTCGCGTTTGCGGCGACCACCTCGCACGTGCCCGACATCGGCGGGCGCATCCGCTCGGCCGAGCCGAGGGAGATCTACGAGGAAGGCTTCCACATCCCGCCGATGCGGCTGCTGGCAGCCGGCGTGCCCGACGAGACGCTCCTCAACCTGTTGCGCACCAACGTGCGCACGCCGGACCAGACGGTCGGCGACATCTTCGCCCAGGCGAGCGCGCTGGGGTTGATCGAACGTCGCGTGCTCGAGATCATGCACGACCACGGCCTCGCGGACCTCGAGAGCCTCGGCGCGCAATTGTTCGGCCTGGCCGAGAGCGCGATGCGCACCGCCATTGCGACCGTGCCCGAGGGGATCTATACGAACGAGTTCCTCACCGACGGGCTGGAGGAGCCGTTCCGGTTCCGCGTCGCGGTGAGCGTCAAAGGCGGCGAAATCCTCGCCGACTTCGCCGGCACGTCATCGCAGCAGCCGCGGGCGATCAATTGCGTGATGGCCTACACGTACGCGATGACGGCCTACGCGATCAAGGCCGCGCTGCTGCCCGACCTGCCCAACAACGAGGGCATGTTCCGCCCGATCCGCGTGACCGCGCCCGAAGGGTGCCTGCTCAACCCGCGGCACCCCGCCTCGACGGGAGGCCGGGCGGCCACCGGCCACTACGTGCCGCCGCTCCTCTACGGCGCGCTTGCAAGCGTGATTCCCGAGCGGCTCATGGCGGCGCCCGGCTCGCCGCTGTGGATCTTCACCGTGGCCGGCGTGAAAGCCGACGGCAAGTCGTTCGCCAACGTGTTCTTCTACAACGGCGGCATGGGCGCCACCGCCCGCAAGGACGGCGAATGCGCGCTGTCCTGGCCCTCGAACATCTCCTCCACGCCCTCGGAGATCGTCGAGCGCGACACGCCTTTCGTCACGCATTACAAGCGCCTGCGGCCCGGCTCGGGCGGCGCCGGCCGGTTCCGCGGCGGCCTGGGGCAGGAAGTGCTGCTCGAGAACCGCCACCCGACGCCGCTGCCGATCGTGTTCATCACCGAGCGGCTCAAGTTTCCCGCGCCGGGTCTTGTGGGCGGCGGCGCGGGCGCGCTGGGCGAAGTGCTCATCAACGGCGCGCCCGTTGCCGACTCGCGCGCGCAGGTTATCCTCGCCAGGGGCGACACGCTGTTGCTGCGCACACCCGGCGGCGGCGGCTATGGCGAACAGTCCGGTCGCGACCCGCAGGCGGTCGAGCGCGACCGCAAACTCGGGTACACGTGAATCGGCCAAGGTGAAACCGAAATGTACGTAGTCGAACGCTTCGCCAGGTACGCCGTGGACACGCGCGCGCGTCCGATTCCGCCTGAGGCGCTGCATCACGCCAAGCGCGCGGTCATCGACTGGTATGCGGCGCTGTATCCCGGCGCCGTGGTGGCACCGGCAACCCTGCTCGAGAAGGCGCTCGCCGAGGACCTCGATCGAGGCAGCGCGCGGCTCGCCCTGGGGCGCAAGGCCTCCACGCGCGCGGCGGCGCTCATCAACGGCACGGCCGCGCACACCGTCGAGGTCGACGACATCTTCAAGTTCGGCATCTATCACCCCGGCGCGCCGACGATCTCGGCAGCGCTCGCGGTAGCGCAGTCCTCCGGCGCAGGCGGCGAGGCGTTCCTGCGCGCGGTAATCGTCGGCTACGAAATCTCCACCCGCATCGGCGCAGCCATGGGCCGCGCGCACTACAAGTACTGGCACAACACCGGCACCATCGGCAGCTTCGGCGCGGCCGCGGCGGCAGCCGAAATCCCCGGCCTGGATGCGAAGCGTTTTTCCCACGCCCTCGCCACTGCCGCGACTTTCGCCGCAGCGCTGCAGCAGGCCTTCCGCATGGACTCGATGTCCAAGCCCCTGCACGCGGGCCATGCGGCCGAAGCCGGCGTGCTTGCGGCTGCGGGCGCGCGCGAAGGCGTCACCGGGTCGCTCGACGTGATCGAGGGCGAGGCCGGGTTCGGCCGCGCGATGGGCGACGGCCCGGACTGGGAAAACGCGCTCGCCACGCTCGGCCGCGAGCACCACGTGACCATGATGACTTTCAAGAACCACGCCTGCTGCGGCCACACGTTCGCCGCGATCGACGGCGCGCAGGAGCTGCAGCGCCGTCTTGCGGTGAAGCCGGCGGACATTGCGCGCGTCGATGTGGGCTCTTATCGCGCGGCCAAGGAAGTGTCGGGCTACGAGAACCCCAACACGGCGGCGGAGGCGCGCTTCAGCCTCAAGTACGTGGTCGCCAACGCGCTCGTCCACGGCAGTGTGCGGCTGGCGGCTTTCGAGCCGGCCCGGATGAACGACCCGGTGACAAGAGAGCTCATGAAAAAGATCGAGGTCACCATCGACCCCGAGCTCGACGCTGCGTTTCCCAATCAGCGCGCGGCACGCGTTTCGATCGAAACCAACGACGGGCGCAGGGCCGAATACCTGCAATCCGCGCGCAAGGGCGACCCCGAATTGCCGCTCACCGACCGCGACCTGGAGGACAAATATCTCGAGCTCGCTTCTCCGGTGATCGGGGAGACCACAGCGAAGGCCCTGCTGGCGAAGCTCTGGAAGCTGGAGAAAATCGCCAACGTCGCCGCCGACCTCGCGTAATGGCAGTGACCCTTGCCGACGCCCTGTTCGCGCCGCGCGCGGTGGCGCTGGTCGGCGCCTCCGGCGACGCCGGCAAGAACACCGCCCGCCCGCAGCGCTTCATGAAGAAGCACGGCTACACCGGCCGCATCGTGCCGATCAACCCCGGGCGCGACGAGATTCTCGGGGAGCCGGCGTATCCCACGCTTGCCAACGCGCCGGGCGACATCGATCACGCTTTCGTCATGGTGCCGGCGGCGCAGGTGGAGGCGGTGCTGCGCGACTGCGCGGTGAAAAAAGTGCCGGTGGCGACGGTCTACAGCGACGGTTTTGCCGAGACGGGGCCGGAGGGCCTGGAGCGCGAGCGCAAACTCGTCGAACTCGCGCGCTCGCTGGGCGTGCGGCTGATCGGCCCCAACTCGATCGGCCTGGCCAACGTCGCGAACGGCGCGATCATCACCGTCAACGCGGTGTTCGAAAGCGAGGCCTTGCCGCGCGGCGGCGCGAGCGTGGTGTCGCAGAGCGGCACCATCATCGGCACGCTGCTCTCGCGCGGCGCGCCGCGCGGGCTGGGCTTCGCGAAACTCGTATCGGTGGGCAACGAATGCGACCTCGGGGTCGGCGAGATCGTCGCGATGCTCGCGCAAGACGAAGACACCAGGGTCATCCTGCTGTTCCTCGAAACGATCCGCGACGCCGGGCAGCTCGCCCGCGCGGCCCGGCTTGCCCATGCGCGCGGCAAGCCCGTGGTCGC
>JANMXB010000595.1:0-2433 GCA_031380765.1 Pseudomonadota bacterium
TTGGCTTTTTTGATGGTGGCTGTCAGCTTGCGCAGCGCCTGGCTCATCAGACGCGCCTGCAGGCCGGGCAGCGAGTCGCCCATTTCGCCTTCGAGCTCGGCCTTGGGCGTGAGCGCCGCCACCGAGTCAATGACGATCAGGTCGACCGCGCCGGAGCGCACGAGCATGTCGGCGATCTCCAGGGCCTGCTCGCCGGTGTCCGGCTGGCTGATGAGGAGCTCGTCGATGTTCACGCCGAGCTTTTGCGCGTACTGGGGGTCCAGGGCATTTTCCGCGTCGATGAAGGCCGCGGCGCCGCCGATCTTTTGCATCTCGGCGATCACCTGCAGCGTGAGCGTGGTCTTGCCCGAGGATTCCGGGCCGTAGATTTCGACCACCCGGCCGCGCGGCAGGCCGCCGACGCCAAGCGCCAGGTCCAGGCCCAGCGACCCGGTCGAGACCACCTGGATGTCCTGCATTGCCGAGGCGTCCATGCGCATGATGGAACCCTTGCCGAACTGCTTTTCGATCTGGGACAGGGCGGCGGAAAGGGCTTTGGCTTTGTTATCGTCCATGACTAAAACTCCTTTTTATTTGCCGTCAGCATCAAATGGCGGAGCGCTTGGCAGAGGACTAGCAGGATCTACTGCGGCGCCCGGGCTAACACCGGTACTGTATAAACGTGCAGTAATTGTAGCCGTTGACCGGAACCCTCCGCAAGGGGGTTTTCAAGGCGCATTCAACCCCGGTGTAAGATTCGCGCTTTCCTCAATACAGACAACCGCTTGGAGAAATAATCATGGCGAAAGTTGCGTTCCTCGGCCTGGGTGTCATGGGCTATCCGATGGCCGGCCACCTGCTCAAAAAAGGCGGCCACGAGGTCACCGTCTACAACCGTAACGCAACCAAGGCGGCGCAGTGGACAAAGGAGTACGGCGGAAAATCGGCGGCCACGCCCAACGGCGCGGCCGGCGGCGCCGATTTTGTCATGGTCTGCGTGGGCAACGACGACGACGTGCGCTCGGTGGTCTACGGTGAGAGCGGGGGGCTCGCGGGAATGAAATCCGGGGCCACCCTGGTCGACCACACCACCGCTTCGGCGATCCTGGCGCGCGAGCTTTACGCCAAATGCAAGGAAAAGGGGATCGACTTCATCGACGCTCCGGTTTCGGGTGGCCAGGCGGGCGCCGTGAACGCGCAACTGGGCATCATGTGCGGCGGGGACGAGGCGGCTTTCGCGAAGGCCAAGCCGGTGCTCGACGTGTATGCCAAGAGCTGCGTGCTGATCGGCCCGGCCGGCGCGGGCCAGCTCACCAAGATGGTCAACCAGATCGCCGTCGCCGGGCTGCTGCAGGGACTTTCGGAGGCGCTCAACTTCGGCAAAAAGGCGGGCCTGGACCTCGAGAAAGTGGTGGCCGTGATCTCCAAGGGCGCGGCAGGGTCGTGGCAGATGGACAACCGCTGGAAGGCGATGAACGACGTGAAGTTCGACGGCTTCGGCTTCGCGGTGGACTGGATGAGGAAGGATCTGGGCATCTGCCTGGAGGAAGCAAAGAAGAACGGCGCCCGCCTGCCCATGATCGCCACGATCGACCAGTACTACGCGCAGGTGCAGGCCCGGGGCGGGGCGCGGTGGGATACGTCTTCGCTCATGAACTTGCTCGCGAAAGACTGAGTTTTGCCAGTTCCAGCATTCATATTGGCATGAGACCGGCTCCACGAGCCGATCTATATTCATTAATCTTTACCTTTCTTGCCTGAATGCCGCTGCCTGATCCCTGGCTGCGGGCGCTTGATCGCGGGGCGCGCGCGGTGCTTGCACAAGCCGAGGCGTACGTGGCGGCGCGCGAAGGCGCGGGCCTCCATGTCTATCCGCCCGCGGCGCTCCGTTACCGCGCCCTGGAGCTGGTGCCGCCGGCCGGGGTCAAAGTCGTGATCCTCGGCCAGGATCCTTATCACGGCGCGGGCCAGGCGATGGGCCTGGCATTCTCCGTGCCGCGCGGCGTTCGCGTGCCCCCGTCGCTCGCCAATGTCTACAAGGAACTCGCCGCGGACCTGGACATGCCACGCCCGGCCCACGGCGACCTCACCGCATGGGCGCAACAGGGCGTGCTCCTCCTCAACACTTCGCTCAGCGTCGAGGAAGGGCGCGCCGCTTCACACGCGAATATCGGATGGGACAAGATCACCGATGCCCTGGTCGCCTGCGTGTCGAAGGAAGCGCCGGCGGCGGTATTCATGCTGTGGGGCAACCATGCGCGCGCGAAGGCGCCGCTCGTCGACCGCTCGCGCCACCTCGTGCTGGAAGCCGCGCACCCTTCTCCGCTCTCGGCGCGCAAATTCCTCGGCTGCCGCCACTTCTCGCAGGCGAACGACTTTCTACAGGCGCACGGCGTGAAGCCGGTGCCATGGGAACTCTGACCCTCCTGCGCTGCTGTTTTTCATTCTCCGATC
>JANMXB010000630.1:0-8401 GCA_031380765.1 Pseudomonadota bacterium
GCAGCTGAATTTCATCGGCGGGCCGAAGGCCATGCCGCCATTCGAAGTCGGCAAGGCGGTGCAGTCGGGCGTGATCGACATCGGCTTGGCGACCGGTGCTTTTTACACCAACATCATGCCAGAGGCAGACGCGCTCAAGCTCACCCAGATCAACATGCAGGAGCAGAGAAAGAATGGCGCCTACGACCTCATCAACAGGATCTGGAACGAAAAGGCGGGCATGCAATACCTCGGCCGCCTCATCGACTACACGCCTTTTCATCTCTACCTGAACAAGAAGATCGACAAGCCCGACCTGACCGGCCTCAAGATCCGCGTGACGCCGGTGTACCGCGACTTTTTCGCCGCCATGGGCGCCACTGTGATCACGACCCCGCCCGGCGAGGTCTATACGGCGCTCGAGCGCGGCGTCGTCGACGGCTACGGATGGCCGATCCAGGGTATTTTCGACGCCAACTGGCAGGAAAAGACCAAGTACCGGGTCGACCCGGGTTTTTACAGTGCGGAAGTCTCGCTGGTCATGAACCTTGGCAAATGGAAGGCGCTCACCCAGCCGCAGCGCGACCTTCTGATGCGCCAGATGGTCGCGGCGGAGGCCGAAAACGATACCTGGAAAGTGCTGAATGAAAATGACACCAAGCGCCAGGCGCAGGCGGGCATCCAGGTGATCACCTTCGATCCCGCAACGTCAAAGCAATATGTCGACAAAGCGTACAGCGTTGCCTGGGATTCGATGATCAAGGTGAGCCCGCAATACGGCCCGCAAATGCGCAAGCTGTTCAGCAAGTAGCGCCTGAGCCGGGTGATCGAACGCATCTCGGCCGCCTGGGGGCGGTTGCTCAACGGGCTCGCATTTTCGGCGTGCGTGATCATCTTGCTGATGACGCTGATGATCTGCGCGGACGTCCTGCTGCGCAACGTGCGGATCATCCCCGCGGTTCAGGGGCTTGCGTGGTCGAACGAAGTATCCGAATGGATGCTCTACCTGATCACCATGCTTTCCGCGCCGTGGCTGCTGCGCCGCGGCCAGCACATCCGCGTCGACATCGTGCTGCGCGCAATTCCGAAGCAGGCCGGATGGTACTGCGAGTGGGTCGCCGACACCCTGGGGTTGGGTTGCTGCGTCGTGATGGCGTACTACGGCGCGCGCGCCGTGGCGGCCAGCTTGAATGGAGGCTCCCTCTCGATCAAGACTCTCGTCATGCCCGAATGGTGGATCCTCGCCCCGCTCCCGATCGCGTTCGTACTGCTTGCAGTCGAGATGACGTTCCGGATGCGCCGGCTGTACCTAGGCGAGCGCGCGCCTCGCGACGACGCCGTGACCGCGGGTTAGGGGCGCAGGCGCGGCATGTCCTGGCAGGCGGCGGCATGGCTGATGCTCGGCGGTTCGACCGTGCTGCTGTTTCTCGGGCTCCCCGTGGCGTTCACGTTCCTCGCAATCAATATTGCGGGTGCGATTCTGTTCCTCGGCGGTGAAGCGGGACTCACGCAGCTGGCGAGAAACAGCGTGGGGTCGGTGGCCAGCTTTTCGCTCACGCCGATCCCCCTGTTCATCCTGATGGGCGAAGTGCTGTTCCACACCGGCCTCGCGGTCAAGGTGATCGACGGCGTGGAGCGGCTGATCCGGCAAGTGCCAGGCCGGCTGGCCGTCGTCGCGGTCGTTGCCGGAACGGTGTTTTCGGCGATTTCCGGTTCGACCATCGCGACCACCGCGATGCTTGGCAGCCTCATGATGCCGGTGATGCTTGCGCGCGGATATCACCCGACCATGGCTGCCGGGCCGATCATGGCGATCGGCGCGGTCGACATGCTGATTCCTCCTTCGGCGCTGACTGTGCTCCTGGGCAGCCTGTCGGGTATTTCGATCTCGAAGCTGCTGATCGGGGGCGTGATTCCCGGGCTCATTCTTGCCGTGGCCTTCGTCGTTTACATCGTCGTGCGCGTGAAACTCGATCCACGGCTCGCCCCACCGAGCGAGCTGGTCGAATACGAGGGATGGGAAAAGATGCGCCCGTTCGTCCAGTACGTCGTGCCTCTCGTGTCGATCTTCGCGATCGTCGTCGCGTCGATGTCCGCGGGGTGGGCAACGCCGACCGAGTCCGCCGCCATCGGCGCTCTGGCCACAATGGTGCTTGCGCTGGCCTACCGCGCGCTCAGCATCAAGGCGATGATCGCGGCGCTGCGCGGCACCGTCGGCATCTCGGGCATGATCCTGTTCATCATCGTTGGGGCGACCACGTTTTCGCAGATTCTCAGCTTTTCGGGGGCCAGCAGCGGGCTGGTCTCCTTGATCACCGGCCAGGGCTTCCCGCCCATGGTGGTGCTCGCAGGCATGATGCTGATCCTGATCTTTCTGGGCATCTTCGTCGACCAGGTGAGCATGATGCTGATTACGCTGCCGATTTTCATGCCTGTCGTGCAGGCCCTGGGTATCGATCTGGTGTGGTTCGGTGTTATGTTCCTGATCTGCATGCAACTCGGGCTGCTCCTGCCGCCGCACGGCCTCTTGCTCATGACCATGAAGGGCGTTTCGCCTCCGGAGGTACGCATGAGCCATATCTTCCAGGCAGTCGTGCCATATGTGGCGATGAGCATCCTGGTGCTCGCGCTCGTGTTTTTTGTGCCCGCGGTGGCCGTCTGGCTGCCGCAATTGCTCGGCTGAAACGCGGCTCGCGGCGCGGGCCTGGAGACAGAGGCGATGGAAAGGTCATTCAAGCAGGAAGTCGAAAAGCTCAAGCTCGGCGACGGCGACGTGTTCCGTGGCGAAGGCATCCTGGCCGTCACCAAGGCCCTGCTGCAGTCGGGAGTCGCCTACGTCGGTGGCTACCAGGGCGCGCCCGTATCGCACATGATGGACGTGCTGAACGACGCCCGGGACATCATGGATGAGCTCGGTATTCATATCGAAACCAATGCATCCGAGGCCGGTGCCGCCGCGATGCTGGGCGCCTCGATCAACTATCCGCTGCGTGGCGCGGTGACCTTCAAGTCGACCGTCGGCACCAACGTAGCGTCCGATGCGTTGTCCAACCTCGCGTCCGCAGGCGTGAAAGGCGGCGCACTGATCGTGCTTGGCGAAGACTATGGCGAAGGTGCCTCGATCATCCAGGAGAGGAGCCACGCCTTCGCGATGAAATCGCAGATGTGGTTGCTTGATCCCCGGCCCAACCTGCCGAAGATCGTCGAGACGGTCGAGAAAGCCTTCGAGCTGTCCGAAGCTTCGAATACGCCGGTTTTGCTCGAGTTGCGCATACGCGCCTGCCATGTGCAGGGCGAATTCAAGGCGAAGGCAAACCGTGCGGCGCCGTTCTCACGCCGTAATTTCATTGAAAACCCGGAATTCGATTTCGGCCGTATCAGCCTGCCCCCGGCCACGTACGCACAGGAAAAGCACAAGATCGATGTGCGCTGGCCGGCCGCCGTGAAGTTCATCCGGGAGCACGCACTCAACGAGGTGTTCGCGGGCGACGCCGACGATGTCGGTATCCTCTGCCAGGGCGGCATGTACAACGTGACGATCCGCTCGCTGCAGCAACTCGGCCTCGCAGACGCGTTCGGGGTTTCGCGCATCCCGGTCTATTGCATGAATGTGACCTATCCGATGGTGCCTGAAGAGGTGACGGCATTCTGCAGCGGCAAGCGCGCGGTGCTGATCGTCGAAGAAGGCCAGCCCGCCTATATCGAGGACGCGATCCAGGCGATGCTGCGCCGCGCCGGAAACACGACCACCACCATCCTGGGCAAGGGATTGCTGCCCCTGGCGGGGGAGTACACCGGCGAGGTCGTCCTTAGCGGAGTGGCGCGCTTCATCGAACAGGCCGCCCCAAGAGGGGTGGAGACGGACGCCGTACGCGCGCTTTTCGAAACCCTCATCGCCCCCAAAAAGCGCGCCGCCGAGCTGCTTGGCGGTCCGGTCCCGGTGCGTCCGCCAGGGTTTTGCGTAGGGTGCCCGGAGCGGCCGGTGTTTTCGGCAATGAAACTCGTCGAGCGCGACCTTGGGGCGTATCACGTGTCGGCCGATATCGGATGCCACACCTTTTCGACGCTGCCGCCGTTCAACATCGGCCATACCGTGCTCGGCTACGGCTTGGGCATGGCCTCGAATTCGGCGGTCAACAGCATGTTCGGAAAGCGCACCGTGACCATCATGGGCGACGGCGGATTCTGGCACAACGGCCTTACCTCCGGGGTGGCCAACGCAGTCTTCAACAAGAGCGACGGCATCCTGGTCATCATGAAGAACGGCTACAGCTCGGCCACCGGCACCCAGGAACTGCCTTCCTCGCCGCAGCACAGCGAGCACAAGGCCGATGACATGGGCATCGAGCGCACTCTCACGGGCCTGGGCGTCGGCTGGATGAAGACCGTCGACAACTATCGCGTCGCCAGCGTGGCCGACACGCTCAAGGACGCGATGACCTCCGACTACAAGGGGCTGAAGGTCATCATCGCCGAGGGCGAATGCCAGCTCGAGCGGCAGCGCAAGCTGCGCCCGGTGAACGCCGCGAAACTTTCCACGGGCGAGCGGCTCGTAAGGGTGAAATACGGCGTCGATGAAGACACGTGCACCGGAGACCATTCATGCATCCGCATCTCCGGCTGTCCGACGCTCACAATCAAGGACAACCCGGATCCGCTGCGGCGGGATCCGGTTGCCACGGTCATCGACGGCTGCGTGGGCTGCGGACTGTGCGGCGAGAATGCCCATGCCGCGGTCCTGTGTCCTTCGTTCTACCGGGCCGAAGTCGTGCAGAACCCGGGTGCGTGGGATCGATTCATGCGGCGCCTGCGACAAGTCCTCATCGGATTCCTGATGCCGAAAGAACCGGCCGCATCGTGAACGGTCCCCTTCCATCGCGCTCGATCTCGATCCTGATCGCCGCATTGGGCGGCGAGGGCGGCGGAGTGATGGCCCAATGGCTCGTCGAAGCGGCGACGGCCTGCGGGCTTCCGGTGCAGGCGACGTCGATTCCGGGCGTTGCGCAACGCACCGGGGCGACCACTTACTACCTCGAGATTTTCCCCGCGAAGCGCGAGCTTCTTGGCGGCCGCGAGCCCATGCTGGCGCTCACCCCGAACCCGGGCAACGTCGACATCATGGTGGCCTCCGAGCTCATGGAGGCGGGGCGCGCGATCCAGAATGGCTTCGTGAGCCCGGAGCGCACTACGCTGATCGCCTCAACCCACCGCATCTATGCGACCAGCGAAAAAATGCAGATGGCCGATGGGCGTTTCGACAGCTCGAAAGTCCTCGATGCGGCAACCAGCCTTGCGAAGCTGGCGGTACTTTTCGACATGCGCGAGATTGCGCGCGCCAACGGTACTGTGATCAACGCGGTCCTGTTCGGTGCGATGGCGGGTTCGGGTGCGCTTGCGCTGCCCCGCGCCGCGTGCGAAGAGGCTATCCGCGGCGCCGGCCGCGGCGCCGAAGCGTCGGTTCGCGGCTTCAATGCGGGTTTCGCCCTTGCGGCAAGGAACTCGCCGCCACCGCCGCAAACGACTGGTCCTGCCAAAACGGTCATCGACGTCATTGCATTGTGCGAAGCCCGGCTCCTGGACTACCAAGGCCCGGCCTATGTCGCGCTGTTCCACAAACGCATGGAAAAGATCCTGCCGCTCGATCCCAAGCTGGCTGAGGAAACCGCCCGCCACCTGGCGCTTTGGATGGCGTTCGAAGACATCATCCGCGTTGCCGATCTCAAGACGCGCGCGATGCGCTTCAGGCGCGTCCGGAAAGAGGCCCGCGCGAGCGACGACGAGCCGGTAGTGATCGTCGATTACCTCAAGCCCGGCGTGGAGGAATTCGCCTCGCTGCTGCCACCCGCGCTAGGCCGCAAGCTGCTTCGGTGGGCCGAGGCGAACGGAAAAATCGACGCGTACAACGTTGGAATGCATGTCAAGACTTCAAGCGTCTTCGGCTTCCTGCTTGTGCGATCGCTGGCCTGGCTCAAGCCGTGGCGGCCCCGCTCGTTTCGCTACCAGTTGGAGCAGCGGCACATCGAGGCCTGGCTTGCCCGCATCACCGAAGCGGCAGGCCGCGACGTGCAGCTCGCGCTGGAAATCGCGGAATGTGCCGGCCTCGTCAAAGGATACGGGGACACACACCGGCGTGGCATGGCGAGCTTTCTCGCGCTGATGGATGCGCTGGTCGACAATCCGCCGACAGCGAACCCGAAAGAGCAGGCGGCTGCGATCGCCCGTGCCCGAGCCGCGGCGCTGGCCGATCCCGGCGGCAAAGCACTTTCAAACACGCTGGGGCTGCCAATGAGCAATGGTAAACCCGTGTTTTGGCTCGCGAAATCGCCGTAGTCGCGACACGAATCCTCCCCTCCGGAAGGGGCGCTTTGTTAGAATCGACCTCCGGTGCAGCAAGAGGAAACGGACATGCAAGTCGCGAGTAATGCCAAGGCGCACCTACGCAGCCAGGAGGCCTCTCGCGCGGAATTCTATTCGCGTCTCGACAAGGACAATCTCACTCCCCTTTGGGAGGTCCTGCATGCGCTGGTGCCGCCGCTGCCAAGCTCGGGCTGCGTCCCGGCGCTGTGGAAGTATGCGGAGATCCGTCCTTTCATCATGGAGTCCGGCCGCCTGATCAGCGCGGCGGAAGCAATTCGCCGGGTTCTGATCCTCGAAAACCCCGCGTTGCGGGGGCAATCCAGCATCACGCGCAGCCTCTACTGCGGGCTGCAACTGATCCTGCCCGGGGAAATCGCGCCGAGCCACCGCCACACCCAGTCCGCGCTGCGTTTCATTGTCGAGGGCGCGGGAGCGTATACGGCGGTAGATGGCGAGCGCACCACAATGCATCCAGGCGATTTCATCATCACGCCGTCCTGGACCTGGCACGACCACGGCAATCCCGGCGACGAGCCGGTGGTGTGGATGGACGGCCTCGATATCCAGATCCTGCAGCTTTTCGGCGCGCAGTTCATGGAGACCTACCCCGCCGAAGAGCAGCCGGTCACCAGGAACGAAGGCGACTCCTACGCGAGATACGGAAACAACCTCGTACCGCTTGGCCCGTTGCCGGCCTCGAAGACCTCGCCGATCTTCAATTATCCGTACGAGCGCAGCCGCGAAACCCTCGCGTCCCTTGCGCGCAACCAGGCGGCAGACGAGTGCCACGGCTGGAAGATGCAGTTCGTCAACCCGCTGACCGGCGGTTTTGCGATGCCGACGATCGGCGCATTCATCCAGTTGTTGCCGCATGCCTTCCGCTCAAGACCCTATCGTTCGACGGACGGCACGATCTATTCCGTGGCCGAAGGCGCGGGCATCGTTAAAATCGGCACGGAAAGCTTCCAGTTCGCCCGGCGCGACACCTTCGTCGTGCCTTCCTGGCAGCCAGTGGTCTTCGAAACGACGGAGGAAACGGTGTTGTTTTCCTATTCGGACCGGCCGGCGCAGGCCGCGCTGGGCCTGCTGAGGGAACACCGGGACTGAAAGTGCGCAGGGCGCGGGCAATTCACGGATGAAATCATGAGCGACAGCGAGTTCTACAGCCGCGAGTACAACAATCGCGTGCTGTTCCCCGGACACCCCGAAGTCATGGCCCGCTGGGCGGACAAGTCCGCGCGCACGCGTTCGTCAATGATCTGCTACCTCGACCGGCAGTACGGCGACAGCCCGGGTGAGATGCTCGATATCTTTCCGGCAAGAAAAGGCGATGGCACCTGCATGATGTTCATCCACGGCGGCTTCTGGCGCGCCATGGACAAGCGGGATTTTTCCTTCCTTGCGCCCGCATGGGTCGACGCCGGCGTGTCGATCGTTGCGGTCAATTATGACCTTTGCCCGAAAGTGAGCGTCGAGGAGATCGTCAAGCAGATGCTGCGCGCCTCCGGCTGGCTGTGGAAGCATGCCGAGGACTACGGCATGGACCAGGATCGCCTCTACGTGGCCGGGCACTCGGCCGGAGGGCACCTCGCGGCGATGATGATGGCAGCGCTTTGGCCGGTGTATGCCAAGGAGCTTCCGCGTGACCTCTACAAGGGTGGCCTCGCGATCAGCGGAGTCTACGACCTGCGCCCGATCGTCCAGGTCGACTGGCTCAATCCCGACCTGAAACTGGACGAAGCATCAGCGCTCAAGGTATCGCCCGCCTTCCTGCCGCCCGCAACCCGCGGTCCGCTCGTAACGGCGGTTGGGGGGCGGGAAAGTTCCGAGTTCAAGCGGCAAAATGCGCTGCTTGCCGCGCGATGGAAATCGGCTGTGGCGGCGGATATCCCGGTACCCGGCGCCGATCACTTCACGATCCTCGACGAGCTTTGCAACCAGTCCGGGGCGCTCTTCACCGGCACGCGCAAAATGATGAAGCTCGACAAGTGAACGCGTTGCGGACTTTCCTCGAGAGTGGCGAATACATCGACAGCGACCATCCCGCGGTCAAGGCATTTGCCGC
>JANMXB010000404.1:0-12338 GCA_031380765.1 Pseudomonadota bacterium
CAGGCGCTCGAACTCCGCGGCGGGCAGGGGCCTGCGGCGCAAATCTTTGTTAGGCTATGCGTTGTTTGCCGCTCTCGAGGAGAACAAGCATGGCGATCGTCATCCAGTACTGCGCCGCCTGAGGCTACAAACCCGAGGCCCTCCGTGTGAAGGCCTGGATCGAGGCGAAAGGCAGGGGTACCGTCGAGCTGAAGGCCGGAAAATCGGGACAATTCGACATTGCCGTCGATGGCACCCTGGTTTATTCGCGCCATGCAACGGGGCGCTTTCCCTGGGAAGCCGATCTCGAGAAGATCGGCGGACCGTAGGCGGAATTTTTGCCGGCCGGCGCTGTCTCAGGGCCATGAGACTCGTCTTCGCGAACGCACTTCTTCCTGCCGCATTGCTTCTTGCGTGCACCTGCGCGTTGGCGCAGGACAAAGTAGGCGCGTCCGCGCAGGACAGGCCCGAAGCCGTTCTCGCGCCGGTCACGTCGACCGCGACGCGCGACCCGGTGGAGAAGTCCTACCGGAAAATCATCAAGGGGATGGATCTTTTCGAGGAGCACAAACGCGTGCTCGCGCCGAACGCATCGCTACGCTTCAAGCTCCTGCCCCGGCAACCCGGCACGGACATGAACGGCATCACCGTTGAAATCGCCGGCGACACGGTCGCGCTGCCGGTCTTCGTGGCCCGCGACAGGACTTTCACCCTTGAGCGCAACCAGAAGGCGCTGGATGAAGACGCGCTGGTGATGCCCAACCGCAAGGCCGCCAGCATGACCTGGCGCACGGAGATCCGCACGCCCGGCCTGCCGCCGAACACGCGCCGGCTTGGCGACCTGCGCCTGGAATGCCTCGTGGGCAACGAAGCCGGGCTGGTGTCCAATTCGCGCGCGGTTTTCGGCCGGATCGCAAGCATGATCGTGGGCGCGGCCGGCTACTGCGGGCGCGTCGATTCCCAGTACCTCTACTTCTCCGACCGGCCGCTGTTCGGCGTCACGCTGGTCTCAGGCAACCGCAGGGAGGCGCTGTCGATCGACAAGCTGTATGCCGGCGCGAGCTACGACAGCAACCTCAAATCAGACCTCCCGTACTGCGATTGCCAGGTCCTGATCGACCGAACCTACTTCCTGCCGCTGGGCGACCGCAGCTGGCCGGACGACACCCTGGTCGAGTACGAATACATGGACGACAACGATGGACGGGCTACCGAAATTGCGCCTTCTTCTGGCTAGCGCCGCATGCGCGGCATTGATGGCGGGATGCGCGACGCTGGACGGCGGCAGCGAACCGACGTTGACCAAGGCCACGGTTGTCCTCGCGCGCGCAGTCGATGCGCGGGTGAGCCCGGGCAAGAGCACCAAGGCCGACGTCCTGGCCGCGCTCGGGAAAACAACGACAATCGCCTTCGACAGCGGTTACGAGATCTGGGTTTATCATGTCAAGGACGAGGCGCGGCGCGATGCAGGCGCGGCCGAGTATGTTGTTCTGTTCTCGCCATCCGGGGTGGTTGCCAAGACGCGAACGCGCCCCAACGCCGCCGCCGCGGGGCCAGGAGAACGCTAATCGACTTTGACGCCGGCCTGTTGCACGACCTTGCGCCAGCGCTCGATGTCGGACTTGATGGTCGCCTGGAACTGCTCCGGCGTGCCTCCCGCGGGCGAGACGCCGTCGGTGGCGAGGAGCTTGTCCATTTCCGGGACCTTGAGGATCTGGTTGGCCGCGCTATTGATCTTGTCCACAATTTCGCGCGCCAGGCCCTTCGGACCGACCAGGCCGTGCCACAGGACCACTTCATAGCCAGGAACGCCGGCCTCGGCTACCGTGGGCAGTTCCGGCGCGGCCGCGATCCGCTTGGTGGTGGTCACGGCGAGCGCGCGCAGGCGGCCCGACTTGACGTGCGGGATCGTCGTCGAAGGACTGCCGAACAGCACCTGCACGTTGCCGGCGATCGCGTCGTTGAGCGCCGGGCCGGTGCCCTTGTACGGGATGTGCACCATCTTCACTTTTGCCATATCCATGAACATCGCCGAAGCCAGGTGGGTGATGCTGCCCGATCCGGCCGAGGCGTACGAAAGCTTGTCGGGTTGCGCACGCGCGAGATCGATGAGCTCCTTGAGCGTCTTGGCCGGCACGGAAGGATGCACCGTGACGATGAACGGTCCCTGGGACAGCTGGATGATGGGTGTGATGTCGTTCACCGGGTCGAACGAAAGCTTGTACAGGCTCGGATTCACCGTATAGCTGCCCGCGACCAGCAGCAGCGTGTATCCGTCGGGCGGCGATTTGACCGCGAACTCGGCCCCAAGGTTGCCGCCCGCGCCGGGCTTGTTTTCGACGATGACCTGCGCGCCGAGTTTCTCGGTGAGCTTCTGCGCGATCAGGCGTGCGATGAAATCCGTGCCTCCGCCGGGGGCGAAAGGCGCGACGATCTTCACCGGCTTGTTCGGGTAAGGCTGGGCCTGCGAGAATTGTGCCGCAAGCGCGAGCGCAGCGAGGATTGCTATCGTTATTATGCGTTTCATGAAAACCTCCTTGTGTTTCCGAACCGCGAATTTACCCCAGTTCATCGGATTTCGCGCCGCTTTGCATGAACCCTAAGAACCCTGCCTGGCCGAAGATCGCCGTCATGGGCAGTGGCGCCGTGGGCTGCTATTACGGCGGCCTGCTGGCGCGCGCAGGCGCACCGGTCACGCTGATCGGGCGCCAGGCGCATGTCGATGCCGTCGCCGCGCACGGGCTGAAGATAGAAAGCCTTCGGTTCACCGAACACATTGCGCTGTCGGCCTCGACCCATGCAAATGCCGCGCGAGGCGCCCGATGGTTACTTTTTTCGGTCAAATCGATCGACACTGAAGTGGCCGCGCGGCAGCTCGCGCCACACCTCGATCCGCAGGCGATCGTGATCGGATTGCAGAACGGCGTGGACAACATCGAGCGCATCCGTGCGCAGCTCCCCAACCCGGTGTTGCCGGCCGTGGTCTATGTCGCCGCGGCAATGGCCGGCCCGGGCTTCGTGCGGCATACCGGCCGGGGCGACCTCGTCATCGGCAACATGGGCGCGCGGCCGGGACTCTCCGAGGCGCATCTCGGCGAAATTTCCGCGCTGTTCGGCCGTGCGGAGATTGCGTGCCGCGTTTCGCACAACGTCGAAGGCGAGCTCTGGGTCAAGCTGTTGATGAACTGCGCCTACAACGCGATTTCCGCGCTCGGCCGCTCGCAGTACAAGCGCATGGCCGCCAGCTCCCACGTGCTTGAAGTCATGCGCAGCGCGGTACGCGAAGTGCTCGCGGTGGCCGCGGCTGCGGGTGTGACGATGCCGGCGGGGGACCTGGTTGAAGCGGCCTGCGCGCTGGCGGGCTCGATGCCCGAAGCGACCTCGTCAACCGCGCAGGATCTTGCGCGCGGCAGGCCGACGGAAACCGACCATCTCAACGGCTATATATTTCGCCGTGGACAGGCGCTGGGTGTGCCGACGCCGGTGAACCAGACACTGCACGCCCTCGTGAAGCTTCTCGAGGGCGCGGCCAGCTAGATAATCAACAGCAGCAGCAGGATTCCGCCGATCACCCAGATCCACTGGTTCTCGCTCAGCGCTCCGCCGGCCGGAAGCGAATCGATCTTTCCGGCGATGAGCTGCACCTCCGCGTCGGTCATTGCGTCGACCCGCCCCTGTACGGATTCCGGCGCCACGCCGAGCGATTGCAGCTGCTTCGCCGCATCGTCCCGGGCGACAAACGCCCTCAGGCGCTCGCGATCCTGGCCGGCTTGCGCCAGGTCGGTGCCGATGATGCCCGCCATGGCAGGCGACTGGACGAAACAAATGAAACCCGCCATTGCGGCGCAAACGGCGAGTCTGACTGAACGGTTCAACATGGCACTCTCCTTTTTTTTCATCACAAGTCCCCTTGCGCATGGCGACGGCGCGATGCGGTGGGAAATTGTGCGGCGGAAAAACTCTTGCGCGGAAGCGGGCAAGGTTCCCGAAAATAAGTAGGCGGAACACTTACAAAACGCGCCTACAAAGTGCCTTTTGTACTAAGGCTGCGAGACTTTCCATTGCGCAAGCCGTTGCTTGAGTTCCTTCGCCGCGAGGAACAGGCCGCCATCCGCGCCGTCGATGAAGTGCATGTGCTTGCCGGCGTAGTTGAACACCAGGCAGGTCATCTGAGCGCGATTGGTGGTGTGAATTCCGTAGACGAGGTCGCCCCTCTGGTAGTACTCGTTCAGCCACGCATCGAGGGTTTTGCGCTGCGCCGCGGTCCCGGCAAGGATCTGGCGATAGCCGTCGTTGAGCTTACGCACGTCGGAGTTGCGGATCAGGGTCTGCTTGTACGCGCCCCAGTCGGTTTGCGCAGTGTGGATGCCGAACTTCATGAGGAACCATCCAAGGGCCGCGAACCAGCGCATGCGCAGGGTCCACAGCCATTTTGCGAGCGCGCCGCGGCCCGCAGCACGCACGCCGGCTTCATTCGCCAGCTGCTTCGCGTTGAAACCGAACGCCAGCTCAGGCAACGCCAGCGGATGGCAGGTGTCCGGGCTGCCGTAGACCTCGCCGACCTTGGCGATGACCAGCCGGTACAGCGCACCGGCGACGGCGGGGTCGGGCGAAAGCGAGCGTACGATCAGGCTCACCGTTTCGCCATGCCGGCTGGGCACGTCCTGCCAGCGGCATTCCAACCCGTCCATGCTGCCGCGTGGGGCCACGCTGGCGGGAACCAGGTATTGATTGTCCGGCCGGGGGTCTTTCAGCAGGCGGTCGGCATAGGCCATGCCGCCACCCGAAAATACGGCCTGGTCATAGTGCTCGGTTACGCGATAGCGCGAGACCAGGATCTCATAGCCGGCGCGGCGCAGGTCGGCCATCGGCACCGTGCCGATGCGCAGGTCCAGGTCGAACGATTCGGTGGCGATTTCGCGCGTCTTTGCCAAGGCGGCGCGCGTGTCCCCGAGCAGGTGAGGCGGCACGCAGAGCACGCAGCCGTCGCCTTCGAAGCCGAACGGAATGTCGAGACCGCCTGAGGCATTCAGGACCGCGGTAATCGCTGCCGCGCCGAGCGTGTTGACGTTCTTGTACCTGCCGGACTGGATAGCAATGGTCGAGTTGCGCACGTCGCATAGAGCAATGTGCCAGTCCTCCGGCAGCGGGGCGCAGTTCTCCGGGCGGGTGGTATCGGCAAGGTCCGACACGACGCGCAGGTCGGCGTAAAAGCGGGCGCCGGCTTCGACAGTTGTTGCCATGCGAACGAGGATACCGCAACTGAAGTATGCAAGACCATCGCGGTGGCGCTATGCTCACGCGCCGGGCTCAAGACCTTTCGTGGGGACGTGAAAATGGTGAAACTGAATATCAATGGGAAGGCGCACAACATCGACGTCGAGGCCGACACCCCGCTCCTGTGGGCGATCCGCGAGCAGGTGGGGCTGACCGGAACCAAGTACGGCTGCGGCGTGGCGCAGTGCGGGGCCTGCTCGGTCCACATCAACGGAAAGTTGCAGCGCTCGTGTTCGTACCCGGTCAGCGCGGTCAAGCCGACCGACCGCATCGTCACGATCGAAGGGCTGTCGAAAACGTCTTCGCACCCGGTGCAGAAGGCCTGGGCCGAGTTCGACGTTCCCCAGTGCGGCTACTGTCAGTCGGGCCAGATCATGGCCGCGGCGGCTCTGCTGAAAGACAAGCCGAGGCCGACCGACCGGGACATCGATGATGCGATGACGAACATCTGCCGCTGCGGGACCTACCAGCGCATTCGCGCCGCCGTGCATGCGGCGGCCGGCACGCGCGTCGCCGTAGCCCCGTCCGCCGACGAAGCGGCAAAGGCCTGAGGAGAGTTCGATGAAAAACGCATCGCTCCGCAGCCCCTCACGCCGCAAATTCATCGTCGGCTCCGCCGCGATTGCCGGCGGCGGCCTCGCGCTTGGCATCCCGTTCCCGTTGCTTTCCGCCCCAGCCCAGCCTGCCGCAGGCGCCGAAGTCAACGCGTGGGTCGTGGTCCGTCCCGATAACACGTGCGTGGTCCGTATCGCGCGCTCCGAAATGGGGCAGGGCACCCTGACCGGTCTTGCCCAGCTGGTGGCGGAAGAACTCGAGTGCGACTGGAAGAAAATCGCCACCGAATCGCCCACGCCGGGCCAAAGCCTTGCGCGCAAGCGCGTGTGGGGCGAGATGAGCACCGGCGGCAGCCGCGGTATCCGCACCTCCCACGACTACGTGCGTCGCGGCGGCGCTGCCGCGCGCATGATGCTGCTGCAGGCTGCGGCCAACAAGTGGAACGTGCCGGCTGCGGATCTTACGGTCGCCAATGGAGTCATCACCCACGCGGCGTCAAAGCGCTCCACGACCTACGGAAAGGTGGCCGCGGCCGCGGCAGAACTCACGCCTCCCGATCCCAAGACCATTCAGCTGAGGGATCCGCGCGCCTGGAAAGTCGCCGGCCGGCCGCTGAAGCGCCTGGACACCGCCGACAAGCTCAACGGCGCCAAGGTCTTCTCGATCGACCTCAAGCTTCCCGGCATGCTGCACGCCGCGATCAAGGCGTGCCCGGTGTTCGGCGGCAGGCTCGTGAGCTTCGACGAGTCGAAAATTGCGGGCCGTCCCGGAGTGCGGCGGGCCGTGCGCGTAAGCGATGTGGCCGTCGCCGTCGTTGCCGATACCTGGTGGCGGGCCAAGACGGCGCTCGATGCGATGCCCATCGTGTGGGATGAAGGCCCCAATGCAACGGTGTCCAGCGAATCGATCGCCGCGCACCTCACGGATGGGCTGACTTCGGGCGACGCCTTTGCAGGGCGGCTCGAGGGGGACGCGCTCAAGGCGATCGAAGGCGCGGCAAAGAAAATCGAGGCGGTCTACGGCACGCCGTTTCTTGCCCATGCAACGATGGAGCCGACCAACTGCACGGCGAGGATCAGCGCCGATCGTGCCGAAGTCTGGCTGCCCACGCAGAACGGCGAGGCGTCTCACGCGGCGCTCTCCGAAGCCGCTGGCCTGCCGCTTGCGCAATGCGAGGTGTACAAGCACGACCTTGGCGGCGGGTTCGGACGGCGCGGCGGCACGCAGGACAGCGTCCACCAGGCAGTGGCGATCGCCAAGCAGTTCCCGGGCGTGCCGGTCAGGCTGCTGTGGACCCGCGAGGAAGACCAGGCGCACGATTTCTATCGGCCGATCTCGCGGTGCAAGCTGACCGCGGGGCTCGACGCGCAAGGCAATCTTGTCGGCCTGCATGCGCGCGTGTCCGGACAGTCGATCAACGCCTACCTGAATCCGATCGCGATCAAGGACGGCAGGGACGTGCGCCAGCTGCAGGGCTACGCGAAAGAGCCGGGCGACGCGCAGCTGGGCTACAGCGTGCCGAACCTCCTGATCGAGTACGCGATGCGCAATACCCACGTTCCCGTGGGTCCCTGGCGCGGGGTCAATACCAACCAGAACGGTGTGTACATGGAGTGCTTCATCGAGGAGGCCGCCCGCGCGGCCGGCCGGGACTCGCTGGAATTCCGCCGCGCGCTGATGGCCGCGCATCCGAAACACCTCGCTGTCCTCAATGCCGCGGCCGAAAAGGGCGACTGGGGTAAGCCTGCGGCGCCGGGCGTGCATCGCGGCATCGCGCAATTCATGGGCTATGGCAGCTATTCGGCCGCGGTGGCCGAGGTCTCGGTCAGCCCGAAGGGCGAGCTGAAGGTGCATCGCATGGTGCTCGCGCTCAATTGCGGCCACGCGGTGAATCCGGGCCAGATCGCGGCGCAGGTCGAAGGCTCGGTGGCCTACGGCCTGAGCGCCACGCTTTACGGCGAGTGCTCGGTGGAAAAGGGCCGCATCGCCGAAACGAACTTCCACACTTATCCGGTGCTCAAACTCGCGGCGATGCCCAAGGTGGAAACGGTGATCGTTCCGACCTACGATTTCTGGGGCGGCGTGGGCGAGCCGACGATCTGCGTGGTCGCGCCTTCGGTGCTCAATGCGATATTCGCCGCCACCGGCAAGCCGGTGCGCAGCCTTCCGCTGCGCCACCACGGCATTACTACAGCCTAGAAAAGCGGAAACAAACAATGGATCTGGGATTGAAAGGCAAGGTCGCGATCGTCACCGGCGGCACGCAGGGCATCGGCAAGGCGACCGCGGTGCTGCTCGCGCGGGAAGGCGCAAGCGTGGTAATCGCGGCACGCGGCAGGGACTTGCTCGATTCCGTGGCGGCGGAAATCCGCGCGGGGGGCGGCAGCGTGGCCGCGGTGCAGGCCGACGTCGGCAAGAAAGCGGACTGCGAGCGTGTCATTGCCGAAGCGCTCGAGGCTTTCGCGCGCATCGACATCCTCGTGAACAATGCCGGCACCTCGCAAACCGGAGAGTTCCAATCCGTGACCGATGAAACCTGGCAGGCGGATTTCGAGCTCAAGCTGTTCGGCGCGATCCGCCTTGCGCGCCTGGCTATTCCCGAAATGAAGAAGCAGGGCGGCGGGCGCATCATCAATATCACCAACATCGGCGCAAAGCAGCCGCGCGCGAAGTCGATGCCCACCACCGTGACGCGCGCGGCGGGCCTCGCGTTCACCAAAGCGCTTTCCAAGGAATTCGCGCCGGACAGGATCCTCGTGAATACCGTGTGCATAGGGCTGATCCGCGCCGGCCAGCACGAGGCCAAGGCGAAGAAGGCCGGCATTCCCGTGGAGCAGGTGTACAGCGGCATGGCGAAAGACATTCCCCTTGGCCGCGTCGGCCAGGCGGAGGAAGTCGCCAACGTGATCGCTTTCCTCGCCTCCGACGCGGCTAGTTATGTCACCGGTACCAGCATCAATCTTGACGGCGGCACCTCCGGAGTGCTCTAGGCGATGACTTCGAACTGGCTGTTCGTCAAGCTCCCCGGCAAGGGCGAGCGTCCTGTAGATGCGGGCCCGGCCGCGCCCGCTGAAGCAATGCCCGCCGAGAACGATCCGCCGGCAGCCTGGGCAGAAGCGGTTTGCAACGCCACCGACAAGGCGCTCGCGACAGAATGGGCCGCGCGCGTGGAAGGAGACGAGTGGCTCGGCGAGGTGGCCACGCGGAGCCGATTCGCGGAGATCCGCCTTGCCGCGGCTCGGCGTATCGCCGGCAAGGCGGTGCTCAAGAAAGTGGCTGAGGCGAGCAAGGAAAAAGACAAGCATGTCTACCGCTTCTGCGCAGATAAGCTTAAGTCTTCGCGGCAGGAAGTCGAGCGCGCGCGGCGCGCCGTGGAGCTCGCAGCAGCGGTGAGAGTCGAGTTGGAAACGACACCGGTGGCGATCTCCCATCTGCTGCAGATCGAAAAGGATCTCGCGTCGCTGGGCAAGGGCGGCGCAGAGACCGCGGAGTGCGAAGCCCTGCTGGAAGAGGCCCGGGCTCGCGTGCTTGCGGAGACCCAGGCGCAGATCGAAATGCGCGGCCTGCTCGCTTCGGCCGAGACGCTGCTGGTCGCCGTGCGCACCGCTATCGATCCGACTGCCGACCAGCTGGGAGAGTGGAGCGCGCAGCACAGCACGCTCGTGGAGGCCGCATCGGCCGCCCCGCGGTGGCTGCGGGCCTTGCCGGCGGCGCGCAACTTCGTCACTACGCTCGAAGAAGTCGAAAATCGGGTCATCGCGTTTGGCGAGGAGATCGAGCGCGCGGTGGAGGCGGAGGAGAGCCAGGCCGCCGCGCTGGAAGCCGGGCACGCAGCGACGCTGGCCGCGGAAGCGGCGGCGAAGGTGGCGGCGGAAAACGCCGCAAAAGCCCCGCCCAGAAGGAAAGTCGACAACGAAGCCTTGCACAAGGTTCTCGACGAGCTCGAGGGCCATCTCGAGGAAGGGCGCGTCGTCGAGGCCGAAGCCGCGCTGAAAGCCGCCGACCGGATGCTCGGGGGCGCCGCGCCCGCAAGCCAGATTGCGCGCCGGCTGCAGCGTGCCCGCGCGCAGCAGACACGGCTCGCGGGCTGGGCGCGCTGGGGAACCGACCAGGCGCGCGAGCAGCTGATCGGCGTGGCCGAAGCCCTGCTCAAAGGCGAACCCGACATCGCGGAGCGTGCCCGCGCCATACCGCTACTGCGGCGCGAGTGGAAGAACCTCGACGCGCACGGCGCCGCACCACAGGCGCTGTGGAAGAAATTCGACCGCGCGCTGGAGCGCGCCTACAAGCCGGTTGCCGAGCAGCGCGCCGCGGAGGCTGCGGCGCACGAGGCCGCGCGCGCCGCCAAAGCCGCGTTGTGCGACGCATGGGAAGCCTGGTACGCGACAGAAGGCGTTGCCGATCTCAAGGCGCTGGAAGCCAAGCGCGAAGAGGTGACCGGAAAATGGCGGTCCGCCGCGCGCGCGGGGTTTCGCGACGAGCGCCAGCTCAGGAAACGTTTTGACGCTCTGATCGAAAAGATCGACGCCCGGCTCGAGGAATCGCGCTCGAAGGAAGTCGCGCGCCTGAAAGACCTCGTCACCCAGGCCGAAGCCCTCAAGGACACCGCCGATCTGGCGGCGGCCATGAGCGCTGCCAAAACGCTGCAGCGCCGCTGGAAGGAAGACGTCACCGGCATCCGCCTGCGGCATGGCGAGGACCAGAAGTTCTGGCGGCGTTTCCGCAGCGCGTGCGATACGGTCTTTGCGCGGCGCGATGCCGAGCAGATCGAGCGCGATGCGCAGCGCGCCAAGCGCGAAGAGGAGCGCAAAGCGGAAATCGAAGCCGCGCGCCTGGCCGAGCAGAAGAAAAAGGAAAAGCACGCGGCGCGCTTCGCCGAGATGGCGCAGAAGGCCCCGCCCGTGGCCGATGCTCCGGCCGATGCGCTCGAAAAGGGCAAGGCGGAGCGCGAAGCCCTGTTACTGGATCTCGAAATCGCGCTCGACTTGCCTACGCCGGAGGCCTACGCCGCCGCGCGTCGCGCGCGCAACCTGGCGCGCCTGCAGGAACGGTTCGCGAAAGGGATCGCCCCGCCGAAGGATCCAGAGGCGATGGTGGCCAAGTGGTATGCGATCACCGCGCACCCGGACGAGGCACAGGCAGCGAGGTTGCACGCGGTGGTCGAGCGGCTCCTCTCCCAGAAACCTCAGGCGCGCAGAGACTCCCGGTCGTAGCCCGCGACCTTCTTGTAGCCGTCGGAGATCGCCATGATCTCCGCTTTCGAAATCACGTCGTCGATGTTCTTGAACGGCTTGTCGCCGGTCCTTTGCCAGACTTCGCGCAGGATCGCGTCCGGCGGGTTCTTGCGATTGGTGAGCACCACGCTGGCCGTGGCCGGCAGGCGTTTTTCCTCGTAGGCCTTCAGGGCCACGATGGGGTCCTTGTTGCCGGCCAGCGCATCTTTTAGCGTGACCGTGTCGAGGATCGCCTGTCCCGCGCCGTTGGACCCGCGCGGGATCATCGGATGCGCCGCATCGCCAAGCAGCGTCACGCGCCCCTGCGACCACCACGGCAGCGGCTCCTGGTCGATCATCGGAAACTCGAGGATCATGTCCGAGGCGCGGATCATCGCGGGCACGTCGAGCCAGTCCCACTTCCAGTCCTCGAACGGGCCGATGAAATCGTCGATGTTGCCCGGGCGGTTCCAGTCACGCTTTAGGTACTTCGGCGTCGTCACCTCGGTCACCCAGCTGATGAGCGTGCGGCCTTCGGAGTCGATGTTATTGCGGATCGGGTAGATGACGGTCTTGCCCGGCGTGAGCCAGCCCGCGCGCGTGTAGCTCTCGCCGGTGAGGTAGGGCTTCCAGCGCGTGACGCCGCGCCACATGTTTACGCCGGAATACACCGGCTCGCCTTCGTCCGGATGCAGCTGGCGGCGGATCACCGAATGCAGCCCGTCGCAGGCGATCAGCGCGTCGCCTTTCTGCGGCGGGAGTTCTTCGCCGGTAGCACGTGAAACGAATTTTGCCGTGACGCTCCCGGTGTCCTGCTCGAAGCCGGTGCATTTCCAGCCCAGGTACAGGCGCTCTTCGCCGATCCTCTGCTTGAAGGCGTCGAGCAGGACCTTGAGCAGGTCCGCGCGGTGCGCCTGGAACTGCGGCCATTCGTAGCCGGCGTGCCGCCCGGTGGGCTCGCTGTGGATGCGCTGGCCGAAGCGGTTGAAGAAGACGGTCTCGCGCGTCGTGACCGCGAGCTTTGCGAGATGATCCACGAGGCCCAGTTCGCCAAGAACTTTCACGCAGTGGGGCAGCAGGGTCACGCCGACGCCGATCTGCTTGATCTCGGGGAGCGTTTCGTACACACGTGTGGCGATGCCGGCCTTGTGGAGCTCGAGGGCCAGCGTTAATCCGCCTACGCCTGCGCCGATGATGATGACTTCCATGATTTCTCCTAGTCCGCCCTGATGTTCGCGTCGCGGATTACCTTGGCCCAGCGGTCAAGGTCGCTCGCGGTGAGCTCGGCGAGATCCGCGGGCGTGCCGCCTGTGG
>JANMXB010000667.1:0-25181 GCA_031380765.1 Pseudomonadota bacterium
CGCTACCTGAGCCGCGACGTTGGCCGGATGCGAATTTGCGAGGTTCAACGTGCCGCTGCCCAGAACGATGCGGCTGGTGGCGTCCGCCAGGCTGGCGAGGAACATGAGGCAGGAGGGGATGTTCTCCGAGAGGTCGGTGACGTGCTCGCCGACGTAGGCCTCGCAAAAGCCCAGCCGCTCGGCCAGCAGGATGGCCTCGCGATCCTCGCGCAGCGTCTGCCACGGCATCCGCGTTGGCGGATGCAGCGGCATCATGAAGGTTCCGAGCCTAATCTTTTGGCGGCCAGACCCCGGCCGCTTCCAGTTCGCTCATCGCGGTGCTCGTGAATTCGGCGCGCGGCGCGTTTCCGCCGATCACGAACATGAGGATCGACTCCTCGTCGGGGTCGTTGCGGTCGTTGGCGACGTTCATGAAACGCCGGATCGCGCCGGGCGGGAACGACACCACGTCTAGCGGCCGCAGGTCGACGTGCTCGACGCCGCCGGTTTCGTTCTCCCAGCTGCAGCGCCACGTGCCGGTCATCGGGATAAACGTTTCGTTGGTGTCGTGGTTGTGCATCAGCGGGCCCTTGCCGGGCCTGGCGCGGCAATAGCCCAGGTTGAAGCCTTCCGAGATCGGGATGGCCGACATGCGCGCCGCATCCTCGCCGACCGGGGATTGCACGCCTTCGCCTTCACCCTCGGGCGGCTGGAATCCGATGACGTTGTAAAGGGTGCGCTCGCATTCGGGCGCCTTGCTGTCGGGCAGGCCCCCGTCGGAACCTTTGAGTTCCGCGAAGCGCGCAACGCGCCGGAGCATTTCAGCGCGCGCTATGCCGCGGCGCGGCAGAATTTCTTCGTAAGCCATGTGTCCTCCAATCCGAAAAGCCGGTCGCCAAGGACCATATCCAACGCAGTCTCCGGCGTCAATCTCGCGCCGCGGGCCGAATTGACAGGCCCGGGATTCGCGTTCAGCATCGCCGCGGTGCACCTTGGAGAGGAAAACATGAGAATACTCAGATTGTTCGCGGCGCCGCTGCTTGCGTTTGCGTTTTGCGCCTCCGCATTGGCCCAGCAACCCATCAAGATCGGCATCGGCATCGCGCAGACCGGCGCGCTGGGCGGCGGCGGCAAGGCGGCCCTTCTCGCGCTGCAGATGTGGCGCGATGACGTGAACGCGAAAGGCGGGCTGCTCGGGAGAAAAGTCGAACTGATCTCCTACGACGACCAGACCAACCCGGCGATCGTCCCGGGCATCTACACGAAGCTGCTCGACATCGACAAGGTCGACCTCCTGATCGCGCCGTACGGCACCAACGTGACCGCGCCGATCATGCCGCTGGTCAAGCAGAGGGACAAACTGCTGATGGGCAATTTCTCCTTCGACGTGAACGCGCAGATCCGTCACGACAAGTGGTTCAACAACGCGCCCTGGGGCGCGGGCGCGCTCGCGTGGGGCGGCCCTTTCCTGGACGCGGCGCAACAGCTTGGCGGCAAGACCATCGCCTTCATGGCGGCAGACGCGGAGTTCGCGCAGAACCTGTGCACGGGCGGGCGCGCGATCGCCAAGGCGAAAGGGCTGCAGACGGTCTACGACCAGAACTACCCGCCCAACTCGGTGGATTTTTCCTCGATCATCCGCGCGGTGCGCGCCGCCAAGGCCGACATCGTGTTCATCTGCTCTTACCCCGCGGAATCCGCGGCGATCGTGCGCGCGGTGAACGAAATCGGCGTCGGGCCGACCGTCAAGATCATCGGCGGCGGCATGGTCGGACTGCAGTTCGCGCCGATCATGGAGGCGCTGGGCCCGCTTCTCAACGGCTTCGTCAACTACAACAGCTACGTGCCCGAGAAGACCATGACGAATCCCGCGGTCAAGGCATTCCTCGAGCGCTACTCCGTGCGCGCCAAGGCCGAAAAAGTCGATCCGCTGGGTTTTTACCTGCCCCCTTTCAACTATGCGATCGGCCAGATGTACGAACAGGCCATCAACGCGACCAAGAGCCTCGACCACACGATCCTGGCCGAGTACATCCGCAAGAATGTGATGAAGACCATGGTCGGAGACATCAAGTTCGACACGGTCGGCGAATGGACGACTCCCCGCGTCGTGATGGCGCAGTTCCGCGGCATCAAGGGCAAGGACCTCGAGCAGTTCCGCCAGCCGGGCAAGCAGGTCATCATCGCGCCGGCGGCCTACAAGTCGGGCGACCTGCTGCCGTTCGACAAAGCGCGTAATTAGGTTCAGGGGAACCACAGGTCTCCCTGATCCCTTTCAGCCTGGACATCCAACTTTTCCTCGAGGCGGTCCTCTCAGGGCTCCTCTTAGGCTGCTTCTACGCCGCGGTCAGCGTCGGGCTCTCGATCTCCTTCGGGCTGCTCGACGTGCCGCACGTCGCGCACCCGGCTTTCCTCGTGCTTGGCGCGTATGCGACCTACGCGCTGGTCGGTTACGGCATGGACCCGCTGCTCGCGGGCCTCTTGCTGACGCCGGTGTTCTTCGTGTTCGGCCTGGCGGTCTACCAGTTCTACTACCTCTCCTTCGAGCGCCGCGGCACCGACCTGGGTGTCAGGGGAATAGCGTTTTTCTTCGGCATTGCGTTCATCGTGCAGGTCGGCCTGATCCTCGCTTTCGGCGTCGACCAGCGCATGGTGGAAGCCAGCTATATCGGCACCAGCATCGAAGTATTCGGCGATGTGCGAATCCCGCAGAGAATGATCGTCGCGTTCGGCGTGGCGCTGGCGCTGACCATCACCCTCGCGGCCTATCTTTCCCGCACTTTCACCGGCCGCGCGATCAAGGCGGTGGCGCAGGACGAGGGCGCGCTGCGCCTGATGGGCGCCAATCCCGTGCACATCAAGCGCTGGGCTTTCGGTATCGCGACCTCCACCTGCGCGCTGGCCGGCGCACTGCTGATCATCGTGGGTCCGGTGGACCCCAACCTCGACCGCCTGTATATCGGCCGCACGTTCTGCGTCGTCGTACTGGCGGGCATGGGCAGCATGACCGGAACGCTCGTCGCGGGACTGATCCTCGGCGTGGCCGAGTCGCTCGTGCTCGCGTCGGTCGGGACTGCATGGGCGCCCGCCGTGGCTTTCGGCATCCTGTTGGCAATGCTTGGCGTACGCCCGGCCGGGTTGTTCGGCCGCTGATGCGCTGAGGCCATGAGGTTTCTCGCCGGTGCGCTGGTCCTGATTGCGCTCGCCGCGGCGGCACCCCTGTTCGTCCGGCTGGAATATTTTTACTTCGCCGGCTTCGTGGTGCTGCAGTTCATCGTGCTGGCCACCGCCTGGAACATCCTCGGCGGTTTCGCGGGCTACGTGAATTTCGGCACCGGCGCATTTTTCGCCGTCGGCGCGTACAGCGCCGTCGCGCTCTACAAGTGGGTGCAGCTGCCCTTGGGATGGCAGATCCTCGCCGGCGCGGCAACCGCCGGCCTGCTCGGCTTCGGAGTCGGCATGCTGACCCTGCGGCTGCGCGGAATCTTCTTTTCGATCGCCACGATCGCGATCACGATCATCCTCGAAACCGTGGTGATGAACTGGACCTACGTCGGCGGCGCCAAGGGGTTGCCGATCCTGCGCCCGACCGAGATGCCCCTGTACTTCACCAACTATACGCAGTGGTTGTTTCTCGTGATGACCGTCATCGCGGTGCTCGCGGTCGCCACCGCGCGCTATATCCAGACCGGCTGGATCGGCCGTGGACTGCGCGCCATCCGCGACAACGAGGGTGCGGCCGAATGCTCGGGCGTGCCCACGCTCAAGCTCAAGCTGGGCGCGGCCACGATCTCCGGCGCGCTGATGGGCGCAGCCGGTGCGCCGTTCGCGCAATACCTGTCTTTCATCGAACCGGCTTCCGCATTCAGCCTCAACTATGCGGTCAACGCGCTGGCAATGCCGATCATCGGCGGCACCGCGCACTGGATCGGCCCGGTCATCGGCGCGATCCTGCTGGGCAGCGTGCAGCAGATCGTCACGGTCACGATCTCCTCGGAGATCAACGTGCTCGTGGTCGGCGTGATGCTCGTCGTGTTCGTGGTTGCGGCCCCCGAGGGGATCCTCGGCCTGTGGCGCCGCTACGTGCTGAAAATGACGGATCAATGAGACCCGGCGAATGAGCGCGCTGCTCAGCATCGACGCGGTGTCCAAGCATTTCGGCGGTTTTACCGCGCTCGACAAGGTAAGCATCGAGGTCGCGCAAGGCGAGCGCTTCGGCCTCATCGGGCCCAACGGCTCGGGCAAAACGACGTTGATCAACTGCATCTCCGGCGCGCTCACGAACGACGGCGGCAGCATCCGCTTTGACGGCACCGAAATCTCGCACCTACCGGCCTACAGGCGAACGCGCCTGGGCATCGCGCGCAGCTTCCAGATTCCGCGCCCGTTCGGCAGCATGTCGGTGCTCGAAAACCTGATCGTGCCGCTCGAGTACGTGGCGCACAGCGGGTCGCTCCATCTGGTCGACACGCGCGGCGAAGCGATGGAAATCCTCAAGGGGATGGGCCTGGCGGACAAGGCCGACACGCGGTCGAACCGCCTCTCGCAGGTCGAGTTGCGCAAGATGGAGCTTGCGCGCGCGATGGCGGCGCGGCCGCGCCTGCTGATCTCGGACGAGGCGATGGCGGGCCTCTCGTCGAACGAAATCAGCGAGGTGCTGGAGATCCTTTTCAAACTGAACGCTTCCGGCATCACGATCATCATGATCGAGCACATCATGCAGGCCGTGATGAAGTTTTCGCAGCGCATCATCTGCCTCGACGCGGGGCGCATCATTTGCGAGGGCGCGCCCGGGACAATCGTCGCCAACGCCGACGTCCAGCGAGCCTATCTTGGCGCTTGAGCTCAGCGTCCGCGGCGTGGATGCGTCCTACGGCGCGGTGCGCGCTCTGCAGGGCGTGTCGGTCGAGGTGCGCGACGGCGAGACCGTGGCGCTGCTGGGCACCAACGGCAACGGCAAGAGCACGCTGATGAAGTGCGTGATGGGCATCGTGCGGCCGACGCGGGGCGAGATCGTGCTGGCGATGGACGGCGCAACCCACGACCTGACCACGCTCTCCACCGAGGAGATCGTGGGCCTGGGCGTCGCGCTCGTCCCTGAAGGCCGCAGGCTGTTCCCGAAGCTCACCGTGGAGGAGAACCTGCTGCTGGGTGCCTTTCGTCCCGGCGCACGCGCGGACATCGCGAAGAATCTTGCGCTCTGCTACGAGACTTTCCCCTTGCTGCAGGAGCGCCGCCGCCAGCTCGCCGGATCGATGTCCGGCGGCCAGCAGCAGATGCTCGCGATCGCGCGGGCTCTCATGTCCTCCCCAAAGCTGCTACTGGTCGACGAGCCCTCGGTCGGGCTGTCGCCGCTGCTGGTCTCCAACACCGTGACCATGATCAAGCAGCTCAAAGAGCGTCACGGCCTCACGGTGCTGATGGCCGAGCAGAATTTCCACCAGGCGATCCGGATTGCGGATCGCGGCTACCTCATCGTGCACGGCGAAATCGTATTCGAAGGGCGCAACGTCGCCGAGCTCGAGCAGAACGACCTAGTGAAGAACTACTACCTCGGGACCGCTTGACGGAGGACTGCTTCCCGCCGCCAACCCCCCGTATCGAATGGCGGTCGAAACGTGTTCGGAAGCCGCTACACAGATCCTCCGGAATGATGTATATTTACGATGTTGATCTGATCATTTCAGAGGCTCCTTCATGGCACTCCAGATCGCCAATCCCGTCGTGGTGAGCAAGGTCGAACGGTTGGCCAAGGCCACCGGCCTGAGCAAGACCGCGGCGGTCGAACGGGCGGTGGACCGGCTCATCGACGAAACGACCGGAACTTCCGACAAGGCCGAACGCATCGCGGCACTGCTGGCGCAGCTCGACCGCATTCCCGAACGCGCGGATGCTTTCGATCCGCTGGAGTGGGACGGACACGGCCTGCCAAAATGATCGTAGTGGACACCTCCGCCCTCGTCGCGATTGCGTTCGCGGAGCCGGAGCGCGAGTCATTTTTGCGGGCCGTCCAGATTTCGGGCAAGTCGCTCATCAGTACGGTTTGCGTCGTGGAGACCCGCATGGTCGTGCACGGCCGGCGCGGGCAGCGTGCGGTGATTCTCGTGGACGACTTGCTTCGATTGCCCATGTTTGAACTGGTCGCGCCCGGCCCGGGCGAGATGGACGCGGCCTATGCGGCATTCGTGGCCTATGGAAAAGGCAGCGGCCACCCCGCCGGCCTGAACTTTGGCGATGTGTTCAGCTACGCGCTAGCGAAAGTGCGCGGTCTGCCGCTGCTGTACAAAGGCGACGACTTTGCCCAGACGGACATCGGGAGCGCGCTCGCAATGGCGCCTTGAAAGAGGCAAAGGGAGCGGCTGTGCATCCGGTTGTAAGGATTGAACCGATTCCGAAACTCGCCGCCGCATGGCCGATCGGCATCATAAGCGCAACAAGATTGAATTTCTACCGCGATTGCTCCCTGCTCAGCGCGTCCAGCACCCGCTCCGGCGTAAACGGCATCGAAGTCACGCGCGCGCCGAAGGGAATGAGCGCGTCGTTGATTGCGTTCATCACCGCGCCCGGCGCGCCGGCGGTGCCGGCCTCTCCGACGCCCTTTGCACCCAATTCGGAGGTCCGCGTCTTCGACTCGACATGCCCGCAGACGATATCTGGCATCTCCACGGACATCGGCACCAGATAGTCCGCCATCGACGCATTGAGGAGCTGGCCGTCCTCCGAGTAGTGGCACTCCTCGAAGAGCGCTGCGCCGATGCCCTGCACCACGCCCCCGCGGATCTGCTCGTCCACGAGCATGGGGTTGATCACGGTCCCGCAGTCTTCAACGCACCAGTGACGGAGGAGTTTTACGAATCCGGTGTCGATATCAACCTCGACGAGCGAGGCCTGGATGCCGTTGGTAAACGTAAAGCCGTACTCGCGCGGCGTGAAGTGGCGCGTGACCATGAGCTCGGACTGGAATTTCATCGGCAGCGTGTCCGGCCGGAAATACGCCACGCGGCCAAGCTCCGCGAGCGGCAGCTTCGACTCGCCGCTCGCGCGGTCGATGATCTCGTTCCCGTAGATGTCGAGCGTCGCCTTGTCGGCATTCAGGATCGCCGCGGCAATGTCCAGGATGTTCGAGCGCATCGCCTTGCCTGCCTGCAACACGGCCTCCCCACCAATGCCCGCGCCGCGCGAGGCCCAGGTGCCGCCGCCGTAGGGCGTGGTGCTGGTGTCGCCGGTGATGACCTTGACCTTGTCGAGAGACACGCCGACGACAGTCGCCGCAATCTGCGCGAAGATGCCCTCGGTGCCCTGGCCCTGCTCGGTGACGCTGGAGAGGACCGTGAGCATGCCGGTCGGCTCCAGGCGCACGGTTGCGCCGTCCTGTGCCGAGATGCGCGCGCCGCCGACCCCGTAGAAGGCGGGCGAGGGACTGGTCACCTCGATCATCGCGGCGAGACCTATGCCCCGATAAATGCCTTTCTCCCTCAGGTCGGCCTGCTCGCCGCGCAACGCCTTGTACTCCATGAGCGCGAGCAGCTTGTCGAGGCACTGGTGGTGGGTCAGGACCTCGAACTTCATGCCCGCGGCGCCCGTGTATGGATACGCGTCGTCGGGAATCATGTTCCGCCGCCGGAATTCCGCCGGGTCCAGGCCGAGCTTTTGCGCGGCAAGATCGACAATCCCCTCCGTCAGCGCCACCGCGATCGGATGGCCCACGGCGCGGTACTGGCAGGTCACGTTCTTGTTGGTGAACACCACGTTGAGCTTCGCCCGGTAGTGCTGGTGCTTGTAGGGCCCGCCGGTCAGGTTGACGACCTGGTTGCCTTCGATGCCGCTTGTTCTCGGATACACCGAATAGGGCCCGATGGCGGTCACGTCGTCAAGGTCGAACGCGAGAATGTCGCCGGCTTTCGTCGCGGCCAGGCGCACTTTGACTTTATGTTCCCTCGCGTGAATGTCGGAAAGAAACGATTCGAGCCGGTCGGCCACGAACTTCACCGGCCGGCGCAGCATGATCGAGAGCGCCGCGGTGCACATCTCGTCCGGGTACACGTGGACCTTGATGCCGTAGGCGCCGCCAATGTCGCGGCAGATCACGCGCACATTGGCTTCCGGCAGGTTGAGGTGCCGCGCAAAGATGTCCTGCATCATGTGCGGGGCCTGCGTGGCGTGATGCACGGTGAGCGTGTGCTCGCCCGCGTTGTAGTCGGCAAGGATCGCGCGGCCCTCGAGGCACACGCCGGTGTGCCGGCCGAAGCTGTAGCTTTCCTCGACCACCACGTCCGCCCTGGCAAAAGCGTCGTCGACCTTTCCGTTGTCCACCTCGCGGCTGAAGCAGATGTTGTCGCCCAGATCCGGATGGATCACGTACTTGCCGGCCAGCGCCTCATGCATGTCCATGACCGCCGGCAGCGGCTCCCAGTCGGCAACGATCAGTTCGCATGCGTCCTCTGCCTGCGCGCGGGTTTCGGCGACCACGGCAGCGACCGCTTCGCCCTGCCAGCAGGCGCGCTCGATCGCGAGCGGATACTGCGGCGGGGATTTCAGCCCTTTTAGATGGGAGAGCACTCCGATCCACGGCGAGCAGTATTCGGCCACAGCACGGCCGTCGACCACGGCGATTACGCCGGGCGCAGCGCGCGCCGTTGAAAAATCGAGGTGCTTTATTTTTGCGTGTGCATGCGGGCTGCGCAGGAACACCACCTGCGCAAGGCGCGGAAAGCGCAGGTCGTCTATGAAGGAACCACGCCCCTGCAGCAAGCGCTTGGCGTTCGCGCGCGGTTCAGACTTGCCGATATAGCCCGCCTGCGTGCGGGTCTTCGAATCCTTGACCGGCAATTCGTCACGAGCGGTCATGGCTTCACCTCCTCGCGGCGCAGTTCGAGCACGGATGCGATCGCATCCACAATCGCCTGGTAGCCGGTGCAGCGGCAGTAGTTGCCCGACAAGTGCTCGCGGATGCGCTCGCGCGAAGCGTCGGGCTCGGCCCTGACGAGGTCCAGCGCCGCCACGAGCATGCCGGGCGTGCAGTACCCGCATTGCAGGGCATTGCGCTCGTGGAACGCCTGCTGCAGCTGGGCAAGCTCGCCGGTATCGGACATTCCTTCGATCGTGTCGACCGCCTTGCCCTCGCACTGCACGGCAAGCGTAAGGCAGCCGCGCACGATATTCCCGTCCATCCGCACCGTGCATGCTCCGCAGACACCGTGCTCGCAGCCGACATGCGAGCCGGTGAGGCCGACCGCGTCGCGCAGGAAATCGATCAGGTGCGTCCTCGGCTCCACGGAGCGCGACACTTTTGTGCCGTTCACTGTGAGATTAAGTGTTTGTTCCATCGATTTCCTTCAGGCGGCCAGGGCGCCCAGCGCGCGGCGCGTGAGCACGTTGGCCAGATGCAGTTTGGTTGCGGCCTTGTTCTCGAGGTCGGGTAGCGGCGAGAGGTCGCGGCCAAGCTCCGCGGCCAGGTCGGACCCCGGCGCTTTGCCCTCTGCCGACTGCATTGCGATGCGGGCGAGCTTGGGCACGTCGCCGCCGCCGAGGTAGGCCAGGCGCACGTCGTGCAGCCGGCCGGCTTCGTGCCGCGCAATAGCGGCTACGCCGACGATTGCGTAGTCGCCGCGTCGTCGCGACAGCTCGAGGAACGCGCTGCGGTGCCGAGGCAGGAGCGCAATCTCGACGCCGGCAATCAGTTCCGCGGGCCTGAGCGCGGTGGCGTAGAGGCCCTTGAAAAACTCACGCGCTGCCACCCGGCGCTCGCCTTTACTGGAGACCAGCCTCAGCGTGGCGTCAAGGGCAAGACAGCACGCCGGCCATTCCGCCGCAGGGTCGGCCAGCGCAAGCGATCCTCCAAGCGTCCCGGAGTTGCGGATTGCCACGTGGGCAATGTGCGGCGCAGCCTGAGCGAGCAGCGGACAGTGCTTTGCGACCTCAGCCGATCGCTCGATCTCGCGATGTCGGGTGAGTGCGCCGATGCGCAGCTTGCCATCTGAAACCGAGATGCCCGAGAGCCCGTCGATCCGCGTGATGTCGACCAGGATTTCCGGTGCGGCGAGCCGCAGGTTCAGCATCGCCACCAGGCTCTGGCCGCCCGCAAGAACCCGCGCGCCGTCGCCGTGCTTCTCCAGCAGGCCGAACGCCTGTTCGAGCGAGCGCGGTCTTGCGTAGGCGAATGCAGGTGCTTTCACGCAGCCTCCGGAGCGCTTTGGCGCGGGAGGAAAGTGTACCTTGCCGCCGCCGCAACCTCCTATAAACTTACCGCTCCAGGGAGAACGCCATGCCAGTGACCGAACTCAACCATTATTTCGTGCGCGCCAGCAACCTCGAGGCGACCAGGGACTTCTATTGCAAGGCGCTGGACCTCCACATGATGCCGCGCCCGCCGTTCCCGTTCGCCGGCTACTGGCTGGGGCGCGAGGGGCGCATCTGGGTGCACATGGGCCAGCACGGCATCCCGAATGCGGAGCTCTACTACCGCGGCACGCCCAAGCATGCCGCCCAGGACAACTCGGGCGTGGTCGACCACATCGCGTTCCTCGCCACCGATCCGGACGCGTTCCGCCACCGCTTCACCGAAATGAAGTGCGATTTCTGGGCGCGCGCGCTGCCGGAATTCGACCTCTTCCAGATCTTCGTGCGCGACCCCGACGGCCTCACCATCGAACTGAACTTCAACGGCCTGGCAGAAATGCCCGACTGGGGCGAGGATTATTCGCAGATGCCGGAAGTCGGGGGCGCCAAGGCTCTCGAAGGCACGCTGAAGGCCCGCGCCTGAGCATGGTCAGGGGCAACGATTTTTCCGGCGTGGGCCTCGAAGAGGCCAGGCGCCGGGCGCACTCGCTCGTGCCGAAGCTGCGTGAGCTCGCTGCCGCCTCGGAAACGGCGCGCCAGCTGACGCCCGACATCCTGGGGCTCCTGCATGAAACCGGCCTGCTGCGTTTCCTGCAGCCAAAGCGCTGGGGCGGCATGGAACTCGACTACGTTTCGGTGTTCGACCTGCCCGAGATCATCGGGCGCGGCGACTCATCCACCGCGTGGAACGTCGGCAACCTCTCGATCCATCATTGGATGCTCGCCCTGTACGACCCCAATGCGCAGGAGGAAGTGTGGGGAGAAGACCCGGATGCGATCATCGCGTCGGGGATTGCCTATCCGCAGGGCCGCGGGCGCAAGGCCGACGGCGGTTTCGTCCTGTCGGGGCACTGGAATTTTTCGTCGGGTGTGGATCCGTCTTCGTGGAACATGCTCGCCTGCATCGTGCGCGACGGCGACAAGGTCGTCGACCATCGCATGTGCCTCCTGCCGCGCAACGACTACCAGGTCATCGACGACTGGCAGACCCTCGGCATGCGCGGCACGGGCAGCAAGTCGGTGAAATGCTACGAAGTGTTCGTGCCCGAGCATCGCGCGCTCTGCATGTACAACGCGCGCGGCGGCGCGGATTTTCCCGGGGCCGCGCTCAACCCCAACCCGCTCTACCGGATCCCGCTTGGCGGATTGGGCACCCATTGCCTGGCCGGCTCGGTGGTCGGTAATGCGCAGGCCGCGCTCGATCTGACGATCTCATCAGTCAAGGAGCGCAGCACCAGCTACACGACGGCGCGCATGCGCGATTTCCAGACCGTGCAGATGCGCGTGGGCGTCGCCGCCGCCAAGATCGACATGGCGCGCGCGTCGCTGCACAACGATTGCCTCGAGGGGCAGCGGTTCGCCGCAGCCGGCGTGATACCGCCGATGGAGGACAAGCTGCGCTGGCGGCGCAACTGCGCCATCGCGGCAAGGCTTGCGGTCGAAGCCGTCGACTCGCTGCACGAGATGGCCGGCGGAAACGGGATCTACACCAAGTATCCGCTCGAGCGGCTGTTCCGCGATGCTCACTCGGCCACTGCGCACATCGGCTTCAATTGGGATGCGGGGATGTCGACGTGGGGGCTGGTGGCCCTGGGCGGCGAGGTCGTGAATCCAACGATGTAGCCCCCGCACTTCGTCTTTGCTTTTAAATATCTCTCGTTAATTTGTGCATTTCTGTGGTTGCGCGCCGCGCAACCGCGTACATGCACAAATTAACGAGACGAGACCGTGCTATTTACCGCTATGCCGGCATTGAATCTCCAACATTCAAATCACAAACTCCGCTCCAGCACTGTCTCTCCTGCCAATCTGTATATCGCTACCGGTACATGCGGCATTGTCGCAGCTATCGCCGGGGCGGCAAGGGCCCGTGCGCGAGCACCGGCCGCAGCTTCGGGGAGGGTCGGATTGGCAGTGATGTTTCAATTCGCGCGAGCGTAACGCTGAGCGCGGTTTCCAGCTGCCGGTCGCGGCCGGCAGCGCAGTCCTGAGGAGCGTTGTCGACATCGATGTCCGGGTCGGTGCCGTAATTCTCGACCGCCCAGCCGACGTCGGTGAACCAGAACGAGAACTCCGGCTGAGTCGTGCTCGTGCGGTCGGCCAGGCCGTGCCGCGGCCAGATTCCGATCACGCCCCCCCAGGTGCGCTTGCCGATCAGCGGGCCGATTTTGAGGAGCTTGAAGCAGTGCGAAAAGATGTCGCCGTCGGAGCCGGCGTGCTCGTTGGTCAGCGCGATCACGGGGCCAAACGCCGAATCCTCCGGGTACGGAATCGGACGGTCCCAGCGTGCTATCGCGTAGCCGATGCGCCGCCGCGCAAGTTTCTCCAGCAACAACTGCGACACGTGACCCCCGCGGTTGTACCGGACATCGACTATGAGTCCGTCGCGTTCGCATTCGAGAGTGAAATAGCGATGGAATTCGGCATATCCGGCCGACATCATGTCCGGAAGGTGCAGGTAACCCACGCGCCCGTTCGAGCGTTCATGTACCCAGCGGCGGTTGCCTTCGACCCAGTCCCGATAACGTGCCGGTACTTCGTCTTTCAGGAGCGTGACCAGCACGACCCTGGGGGCCCCGCCATGCGGTGACACAAGCGTCAACTCGGCCTTGGCGCCAGACTGGTTGACGAGCAGAGCGGGCAGTGAAATCTCGCGGCTCACCGGCTGGCCGTTGACCTTCACGACCCGATCGCCCACGCGAGCCTCGACCCCTACCGCGTTAAGAGGCGAGTCCGCACTGGCTTCCCAAGTGTCGCCCGTGGCTATCTGCACGATTTCGTATCCGCCGCCGGCTGGATCGAAGCGAAAATCGGCGGCGAGCGCACCAAGCGATAGCGGCGGAGGTTTGCGGTGATCGCCTTCGTACTCGTAAGCGTGCGATGTGCCCAACTCGCCTTGCAGTTCCCAGATCAGATCGGATAGTTCGCCGCGTGTTGCGATCCGGGCAAGCAGCGGCTCGTATCTGCGATAAACCGCATTCCAGTCGACACCGGACATATCGCCAACCCAGAATTGATCGCGCTGCAGGCGCCACACTTCACGCAGCATCTGCCGCCATTCCAAGGTCGGCTCGACCGACACTCTTATCCTTTCCAGGTCGATCCAGCCGGTTTTGCGCGAGTGCTCCGGATGGCCTTCAGCACCCTTGTCGTCGGGTTTGGTTGCAGGGTCGAGCGCCCGCAATCGCTTGCCCTCGCGCGCGACCAGCGTCCTGCCGTCCTGCGAAAGCGCGAACCAGTCGATCTTCTTGAGCAGAGTTTCAGCATGTACGCTAGAGAGGTCAAAGCTCTCCAGGCGCCCGGGCTGCTCCTTGTGCCCGCCCCGCCCGTGCGCACCCACTGGGTCGAACAGAGTCCACAGCACCTTTCCCTCGATGCCTGCAATCTGGCGGTAAAGGCCTTCGGGTACCGGAAACGCGGCGATGCGGCGTTCAATTCCATCCAGCTCAACCTGCATCGGTTTCGATCCGGTGGCCGGCAGCTTTGCGCCGGCCTCTGCTTCGGTCTTGGGCGATTCCTTGGCGAGGCTCCGCGGCACGGGATCAAACGGCGGGCGCCCGCCCGCCTGAAGGGCGATCAGATACGGGCGCACACCGCGCGGAAACGACAGCTCGAAGTGAACACTGTCGTAGACCGGGTCGAACGTCCGCACCGACAGGAAGTAGAGATAGCGTCCCGCCGGATCAAAGGCCGGGCAGAAGTCGCGAAATTCGCCGGTGGTGATCGATTTGGTTTTACCCGATGCGATTTCGTACAACCGGATTTCGCTGTGCCTGGCACTGGTCGGCACCGGGAATGCAAGCCACGCCCCATCGGGCGACCATGCCAGCTGCTCACTGCGGCCGAACTCGCTGCGTGCAATCACCTGGACTGCTCCGCCTTCCATGTTGGCGAGCAATACTTCGTTGCGATGGTTGGTCAGCGCGACGCGGCTGCCGACCGGCGCCGGCGCCATCGCAACGACCCGCCCGATATCGGCCTCCGGCAGGCCTTTCCCACGCGCAGCGCTCGCGTCGGTCGCCTGCGGGGTCGCCGGATCGATGGCCAGGGGCACGACCTGAATCCGCTCCTCGCCGCCTGCGTCGCTCACTGCAATCAGCCTCGTGCCGTCGCCAAGCCAGCGCACCAGCCGATAGCGGACGCCATCAGCCACGCCGTGCTGGCGCACTGCGCCCTCCCACAACGCAAACGAGAACAGCTTGCCGCGCACTTCTGCCGCGATGGAGTGTCCGGCCGGATGTACGTCGAAGTCACCCAGAAACTCGGCGGCCGGAACGAACTTGCGGGCCGCCTGGGCGCGATGTGCCGGAACTTCTATTTCGATTCGCTGCGCCGCCCCGCGCGCCGGATCAAACAGCCACACATCCGCTCCGCATTGATAGACGATCCGTCGGCCATCGCTCGACGCATGGCGGGCGTAAAAATCCGAATGATCGGTGTGCCGGGCCAGATTGCCTCCACTGCTGTCGCACGAGTAGAGATTGCCGACGTCCTCGTGGTCCGACACAAACCAGATTCGCCCGTCGAGCCACATCGGGCTCGTGATATTGCCCTTCAGCCCGGACAGTCGCTGGAATTCGCCCCCGCCCGTTGCGTCCACCCACAGCGCACCCGCGGTCCCGCCCCGGTAGCGCTTCCAGCGGGCAGGATCTGCGGTGTTGCGGCCGATCACCCGCGCGCCGTTGGTTCCATAGGCAAGGTGATTCACCTGACCATAGGGCAAGCCGTCCGGCAGGCCGCCTTCGATGCCAAGCGTGAATGCGCGGTAGTTGCGAAAGAAGGGCTGGCCATGGGTGGTCACGAACAGGATCCGGCCTTCGGGCGTCCAGCCGCGCACGATTACGTCCGGGCCAAGCCAGGTCATACGCCGCGCAGGACCACCCTGCGAAGCCATGAGATAGACCTCCGGATGCAGCTCGTCGCGCCCTACGTAGGCGACCCATTCTCCGTCAGGCGATAACGACGGGTAGCCGACTTCGCCCAGCCCCGCTGTCAGACGCCGCGCGACACCGCCCGTCACAGTGACCCGCCAAAGATCGTCGTCACACACGAAGACCAGGGCATCACCGCATAGCGTGGGATGGCGAAGATAACCGCGTACCGGCATGATTCCCCCAAGAGATGCGCGCTTCGATAACCGCGCACCGGATGACTGGAAGAGTCTATTGTGACCCATATTTCGCTGCTAAATTATCGTCGCCCGGCGTGTGAGCTTCCGCGACGATCTTCCAGCAGGAGTCCTTGCCAATGATGTCCCGTCGCGCAACCCACGGTGATCGCATGCGGCGTGATGGCACCCTGTCCATCGTGCGAGCCCGCAGTTGGTACCGTAAAGTCTGCAGTTCATCGCAAGGCGTTCGCGAACGCCCGGCGGCTTCCCTAGAGTGCGAGCGTCGTCACTCACCACGGGAGGCCCGCAATGAATGCCAGACGCCTGATCCTGACCCTTATCCTAGCTGCGGGCGCCGCCGTAGGCGTGTTGAGCTATATCGGGCTATCGCCTGGCAGCGAGCCGCAGGCGTCAGCAGGGGCGTGGCCGGCGGAAATCCCGGGCGTGCCCCGGATCGTGATTGTGGGGCACCGCGAGCGTGTGGCTGACGCAGAGCGCTAAGCCCGTGCGCGCCGCGATGGCGTCAGGCTTCCGGCGCTACGCGGCGTGGCTGGTTGCCACCACCTGGAAGCGCTTCATCCTGCTTTCGGTTTTGCTGCTCATCATTGCCGGCGTGCTCGGGAACCTGCCGCCGTTCACTTGGCAGATCTCGCAGCGGACCGTCAAGGCGTCCCGGGTCCACCAGCACGCCGGCGATACCTCCATTACGCTCGACGACAAAGGCGCGCAAATCAAGCGCAAGCCGGCAGCCGCGGCACCCTCGGCACGCCCGGCACAAGGTGCGCAGCCCGAGCCCGTGGAATCGGCCGACGCCCAGACCGAAGAGGAAATCACGACAGGACCCGACGGCGAACGCATTCATTACGTGCGCCTCGGCGATTTCCTGCCCAATCTGGCGTTTCTTTTCATCGTCGTCTCGGCGGCGATAAAGATCGCGTATGCCGGCCGGATAAAGGCCGAGGAAAGGGCTTCCGAAGCGCAGGCAGTCGCCGAGGCGGAGAGCCTCAAGCGGCAGGTGGTGGAAGCGAGATTGGCCGCCATGCAGGCGCAAGTCGAGCCGCATTTCCTGTTCAACACGCTGGCGAGCATCGACCATCTGATCGAGGTCGACCCGCCGCGAGCGAGCCGGATGCAGAAGAACCTGATCGCCCTGTTGCGCGCCTCGATGCCTGCGATGCGCGAGCGGGCCACGAACCTGGGCCGCGAGCTGGAGGTTGTGCGCCCTTATCTCGAGATCCTGAAGGTGCGCATGGAGCAGCGCCTGCAAGCGGAGTTGAACAGTCCCGAGGGCCTGTACTCGGCGGACTTCCCGCCGATGATGCTGCAGTCGCTGGTCGAGAATGCGATCAAGCACGGGCTCGAACCGAAACCCGAAGGCGGAGCGCTCAGCGTGGCAGCAGTGGTAGCGCACGGCAAGCTGATGGTATCCGTCGCCGATACCGGTGTCGGATTCGGCCGCGCCCCGACCGCCGGAACCGGGCTCGGCCTGAGCAGCGTCCGCGAGCGCCTCAAGCTGATCTACGGCGCCGAAGCCGAGCTGCAGGTCGCGGACAACGCCCCCTCTGGCACGCGCGTGACTATCGTCGTACCCTACCGCAGCGTATGAAGCCACGAGCGGTGATCGCGGACGACGAGCCGCTGATGCGGGAGCAGCTGCGCGCCCGCCTTGGGGAAGCATGGCAGGATCTGGATATCGTCGCCGAGGCGCGTAACGGTGCCGAGGCGGTGGAGTTGGTCGCCGCCAAGCGCCCGGACGTAGTGTTTCTCGACATTCGCATGCCCGCCATGTCCGGCGTCGACGCGGCCCGCGAAATCGCCGCGCTGCATAGCTCGGAGGCCGCCCGCCTTCCGGAAATCGTGTTCGTTACAGCCTACGACCAATACGCCATCGAGGCTTTCGAGCAGGGCGCGATCGACTATGTTCTGAAACCGGCCGAGCCGGCGCGGCTGCTGTTCACAGTCGAGCGCATTCGCAGGCGGCTCGCGGAACCGGCACACGCGCCGGCAGCACTGGAGCAGGTGCTTGCGCGCCTTGCCGATCGGGCCGGCGCGCCAGCGGCGCCCGCCTACCTGCAGTGGATCCAGGCGGCCGTCGGGCAGAAGATCCAGATGATCCCGGTCGAAGAGGTGCTGTTCTTCATCTCCGACGAAAAGTACACTCGTGTCCAGACTGCGCAGCAGGAAGCGTTTATCCGCCGGCCGATCAGGGAGCTGGTCGGCGAGTTGGATCCGGCGCAGTTCTGGCAGATTCACCGCTCCACGCTGATCAACGCCCGCGCGGTTGCCGGGATTATCCGGGACTTTCGCGGGCGCCAGCTGGTGAGCGTCAAGGGCCGCCCGGAGAAACTCGAGGTCAGCCGCGGCTACGCGCACCTGTTCAAGGGCATGTAGCAGCGACGCCGGGCCGGTATGAATACGGCATGAACTGCAAGGTCCTCTCCCGCATGAGCGAACTTCGCGCACTGCTCCTGACCGACGTGGTAGATAGCACGGAGCTATCGGAGACGCTTGGGGACGCCGGAATGGGTGTGCTGTGGGCGGCTCACGATCGGCTGGCCCGCGATCTGCTCCCGGTCTGGCGTGGACGCGAAATCGACAAGACCGACGGGATGCTGCTGCTGTTCGAAGCCGCCCCTGACGCAGTCGCTTACGCAATTGCATATCACCGGGCCCTCGCCAAGCTGAATCCACCGCTGCAAGCGCGCGCCGGACTGCATGTCGGACCCGTCACCCTGCGGGAAAACAACCCGCCTGACGTGGCGCGGGGCGCAAAGCCGCTCGAGGTGGAAGGCACGGCCAAGACAATGGCGGCGCGCGTGATGTCGATAGCGAATGGGGGCCAAACCCTTTTGTCGGCGGACGCGCGAAACGCCCTGGGAGAAATCACGCTGCGGCTCCAGTCGCACGGTCACTGGCGCGTGAAGGGAATTGCAGAGCCCGTCGAGTTGTTCGAAATCGGCGACACCGACGCGCCGTTCGCGCCGCCACCCGACGCAGCCAAGGGCTATCGCGTAGTCCGCCAGGGCGACGTCTGGTTGCCGGTCCGGGATATCAGACACAATTTGCCCGCCGAGCGCGATGCCTTCGTCGGCCGCAAGGAGCCTCTGCTCGAATTGGCGCGCCGGCTCGACGGCGACGCGCGTCTTGTTTCGGTGCTCGCGATGGGCGGAACGGGCAAGACCCGCCTCGCCATACGGCTGGGGTGGAGCTGGCTGGGGGATTTCCCGGGGGGTGCGTGGTTCTGCGACCTGTCGCAGGCCCGCAGCCTGGACGGCATCGTCAAAGCGGTCGCCGAGGCACTCGCCGTTCCGCTGGGAACGGAAGAACCGGTGACCCAGCTCGGCAATGCCATCGCGGCGCGCGGCCGGTGCCTGATCATTCTCGACAACTTCGAGCAGGTGTCGCGTTACGCCGAGGAAACGCTGGGACGATGGCTCAACCGGGCGACCGAAGCACGGTTCGTGGTGACCACGCGCGAGATTCTGGGACTGGCGGGAGAGGAGACGCTCGCCCTGGCGCCGCTGCTGCCCGCCGACGCCGTGGCGCTGTTCGTACAGCGGGCGGAATCGGCAAAGCGTGACTTCCAGCCCACGGAGGAGGATCGGGCGGCCGTCGATCCGCTGGTGAAGCTGCTCGAATGCCTGCCGCTGGCGATCGAGCTGGCCGCCGCTCGCGTGCGCGTGATGCCGCCGAGAACGCTCCTGTTGCGCATGAGCGAGCGGTTCAAGCTGCTGTCGTCGACCGGCGGTCGTCGGGACCGCCAGGCGACGCTGCGCTCGACATTCGACTGGTCGTGGGACCTGTTGTCGCTGCTCGACAAGACCGCCCTGGCGCTGCTCTCGGTGTTCGAGGGCGGGTTCACGATGGAGTCCGCCGAGGCCGTGCTGGACCTCTCGGGATACGAGGATGCGCCGTGGACCATCGACACGGTGCAATCATTGCTGGACAAGTCGTTCGTAAGGCGGGTGAGCGACGCGCGGTTCGATATGCTGGTGAGCGTCAAGGAGTACGCCTCGGAGCACCTGCGCACCGAAGGCCGCTTCTCCGGCAGCGGCCTCCCGGCGCTGACCGCCGCCGAGGTCCGGCACAGCGCGTACTTTGCGGCGCTCGGCGAGAAGCGCGCGGTCGCCGGAGCGTGCGTGGAAATCGACAATCTCGTGGCGGCTTGCCGGCGGGCAGCGGCCCGCGGAGCCGCCGAGGAGACTGCGGGCGCACTGCAGGGTGCCTGGGCGGCGCTGAGGTTACGCGGACCGTTCAGAGTGGGCGTGGAGCTCGCTTCAATCGCAAGTAGCACGCCTGGACTGGGAGCGGCGGCGCGCGCAATCGTGGAATGGGTGGCCGGCGACGCGCTCTACGCTTCGGGCAGGGTCGCGAAGGCCCGAACCCATCTCGAGTCCGCGCTCGCCCGGGCGCGCGAGGCGCGGGACGCGCGATGTGAGGTGCGCGTGCTCACCAACCTGGCCGATCTGCACAGGAGGGATGGGCACGAGGAAGAGGCGCGTGCCTTTCACATGCAAGCCCTGGCGCTTGCTCGCGGGCTTGGCGACCCGGAGCTGGAGTGCATGGTGCTCAACGGCCTTGGTACGCTGGAGGTGCATCTGGGCCGTCTCGAAGAATCCCGGGCGCACTGGGAGGCTGCGCTCGCACTTGCCCGCAACATGGGGGACCGGCGCTGGGAAGGCGGCCTGCTCGGCAATCTGGGTAGCCTCCATTTCAGCGAGGGTAGACTCGACGACGCGCGCGCCCATTTCGAGGCAGGGCTGGTCGTGGCGCGCGAGTGTGGGGATCGGAAATTCGAAGGCAACGCGCTTTGCAACCTGGGCCTTCTTCACCAGCTGCTGGGGAGAATGGAAGACGCTGGCATGGAGCTTGAGGCGGCGCTGGTCGTCGCGCGGCAAATCGGGCACGTCCGCCTTGAATGCGTCGTGCTATGTAATCAGGGAATCGTCTACGATGCCCTGGGCAGGCCCGCCGAGGCGCGCACCCGCTACGAGGCAGCGCTGATCGTGGCCCGCGAGCTGGGAGACCGGCGCTCCGAGGGTCAGGTGCTCGGCTATCTCGGCTTGCTTCACGCCCGCCAGGCCCGGTTCGATCAGGCGCGCATTTGCCTCGACACCGGCGAGGCTCTGCTGCGCGCGATGTCCGATCGGCTAAGCCTCGGCATGCTGCTGTGCGGCCGAGTCGAAGCTGCGCACCTCGCCGGCGACCCTGTCGCCGCCAGGGAGGTTCTCGCCGAGGCGGCTTCGCTGGCCGCTGCGGTAGGAGCCGGGCCAGAATCCGAGCTTGGCGTGGCTCTGGCCCGAGCCCGGGACCTTCGCTTCAGTACGTAGCGCAGGCTGGGCAGCGCTGCCCAATCTCATTGGTTGATGATGACTGGATCCAGGGGTGGCAATGGCAGAGGATCCAGCGGATTTGAGCCCTCGTTGACGTTGACGATGTATTTATAGGTTCCCGGCTTGCCGACTTTCTTTACGCACATGAATCTCTTTCCCCCTCCGATGGGATTGCAGGGAGAAAAGCTGGTGGGGTCGATCACAATGCCATCCCGGGGAAATGTGTAACTTCCGGTCGCAGGCAAATTCCATATGATCGCGCCCTGGTCCCGCATCACTACCGCAGGATCCTCGGGGACTACGATTTTCCCGCTCTGGACTTCTACGAGGATTACCTTATTCGATCCGGCCTTCATATCCGCTCCTGCACACCCCAACAAACCAACGCCCGCCGCGAGGGCGAAAAACAGAGTCCTTCGTGTCATGTGGTTTCTCCCCGATGCAAGTTGAACCGATCCGACCCGCTATCGGCGTCGATGGATCGACGCCTTGCTTCGATTGTCCCACTTTTGCCCTCAATCGGGCCGGGCCCCGGTGTCGCGGATGATCTTGCCGTAGCGCGCAGATTCGGAAGCCATGAATTTCGCGAGCTGGTCGGGCGTAGTGCCTACCGATTCGACACCCTGCTCGAGCAGCCTCGCCTTCACGTCCGGTGAGTTCACGGCGCGGTTGATCTCGGCGCTCATGCGGGCCACGATCTCCGGCGGGGTGCGCGCTGGGAACAGCGCCGCGTACCAGACGACGAGGTCGAGCGACGGATAGCCCAGTTCAGTGAATGTCGGCAGGTCGGGGGCCGCTTCGCTGCGCTTTGCGCTCGTGACCGCGATCGGCCGCAGGCGCCCTGCACGGGCGTGCTGGATCGAGGAGGGCAGCGCGGTGAAGCCCATCTGCACCTGTCCGCCGACCATGTCGATGACCGCGGGGCCGGCCCCCTTGTACGGGATGTGCACGATGTCGATTTTGGCGGCGGTCTTGAGGATCTCGCCCGCGAGATGCTGCACGCCGCCGGTGCCGGCAGAGGCGAAGGACAGCTTGCCGGGCTGCGCGCGCGCGAGCGCGACGACTTCCGCAAGCGTCTTCGCCGGCAGCGACGGATGCACGGAATACAGCAAGGCGGCGTGCGCGGCATAGGAAACCGGCGCGAAATCCCTGATCGCGTCGTACGCCATCTTCGGGTACAGATGCTGGCTGATCGTGAGCTCAGCCGACGATGCGAGCAGCAGCGTATAGCCGTCGGGCGCGGCTTTGGCCACCGCATCCGCGCCGACCATGCCGCCGGCGCCCGAGCGGTTCTCCACCACGATCTGCGGGCCAAGGAGTTCCTGCAGTTTGGGCGCGGTAGCCCGCGCGAAGAAATCCAGCCCGCCGCCCGGCGGAAAAGGTACGATGACGCGCACCTGCCTGGCCGGCCAGGACTGCGCGAGCGCCGTCGTGGCGAACAGGCTGAGCGCAGCCAGCGCGAGGGCGCCGCGACGCAGGCTTTCCCGTACGCGGGCCCGCCATTTACTTCGTCATTCTGATCGAGCGGTCGAGGAATTCGTTCGTGTAGGTGGTCTTCACGTCGAAGTCCTTGTCGAGGCCGACGTTTTCCTTGTACAGCGCGTAGTCGGCGGCCATGCGCGCGTCGTCGTGGATGCCGAGCGCCACGCTCCTGGAGAACCTGTCGCTCATGAGCACTTCGACGAGCTGCCAGTTGGTCATCTCGTTGTCGTACTTGAGGGCGCCGTTGGCGTCGATCAGCGCCTGCACGCAGGGCTTGGGATCGGCCACGCAGGCGGCAAATGCCCTTTGCGTGACCTTGACGAACTTGTCGATGGCCGGCTTGTTTTTGGCCAGGAACGCCGTATTGACGACCACGGAGTTGCCGTAGGTATTGAGGCCCGCGTCGCGCCAGGCGAGAAAGCCCATGTCGTCCCCCAGCTCCCTCTGGAAAACGTGGTGGATGTTGTAGAACGACGTGGTCGCGTCGACCGCTTTGGACTTGAGCGCGGCGAGCTTGGAGTTCGCGTCGATGTTCACCCAGGTGACCGACTTTGGATCGAGGCCGTTGTTCTTCGCCAGCGCCGGCCAGACCGAGCGGGCGCCGTCACCCGCGGGATTGCCGATCTTCTTGCCGGCCAGATCCTTGATCCCCTTGATGCCCGAGCTCTTCAGCCAGTACACGCCCTGCGGGGAATTGGCGTAGACGTTGAACACGCCCACCATCTCCGCGCCCTTGCCGCGGCCCACAAGCACGTTGCCCATGTCGGCCAGGCCGATCGGATTGGCGCCGGCGCCGACTTTCTGCACCGAGAGCGCCGAGCCTTTGCCGGGCTCGAGGTTCACCTGCAGGCCCTCCTTGGCATACCAGCCCATTTTGTTGGCGTAGTAGTAGGGCGCGTGGTCGCCGCCCGGCACCCAGTTCAGGATGAAATCGAGCTTGGTCTGCGCGGCCACGGGGGTGGCGCAGGTTGCGAGCGCTATCAGCGCCGCCGTGAGTGCTATTTTCATGCTGTCTCTCCTCTCGTTTTCTGGCGTTGGATGGTATCGGCGCGCCGGGAGAGGTGTCAATGATTTAAGCGGCTTTCGCAGGGCGGCGTTGACGCTCCCGTTTCGCTCGGTTAAGTTAACCGGACAGTTACTTTCACGGGTCAGTGCACCGCGGCCATGCCCCTTTCCTGGTCCGATCTTCCCGCCGACGTTCTCGCCGCCCTGCGCCAGGGCGCGGTGATCCCCGCGCACCCGCTGGCGCTCACTGCCGCGCGCAAATTCGACGAGCGTCGCCAGAAAGCGCTGACGCGCTACTACATCGACGCCGGGTCGGGCGGACTCGCGGTGGGCGTGCACTCCACCCAGTTCGCGATCCGCGAGGCCGGGCTTTACGAGCCGGTGCTCAGGCTGGCGGCGGATACGGCACGAGCGTGGACCCGCAGTTCCTCACACGACCCGCTGATCCTGGTCGCAGGCCTCTCGGGCCGCACCGCGCAGGCGAAGAAAGAAGCCCAGATCGCACGCGGCCTGGGCTACCACGCCGTGATGCTGAGTCTCGCGCCCATGAAAGGCGCGTCCGTCGACGAGCTCATCGCACATTGCGCAGCGATCGCCGCGGAGATGCCGCTGGTCGGCTTCTACCTGCAGACCGCGGTGGGCGGCATCCCGCTTCCGATGGAATTCTGGCGCCGCTTCGCGCAGATCGAAAACGTGGTCGCGATCAAGATGGCGCCATTCAATCGGTACCGCACGCTCGACGTGATCCGCGGCGTCGTCGCCGCGCACGCGGAGGAGCGGGTGGCTCTCTACACCGGCAATGACGATCACATCGTGCTCGATCTCGCCGTGCCATTCGATATCCAGCGCGGCTCGGAAACGGTACGCATGCGCATCAAGGGCGGATTGCTCGGTCACTGGAGCGTCTGGACGAAATCCGCGGTCGCGCTGCACGCGCGAATCCGGGCGGCAGTCGAGGCGCACCGCGTCGACGACGAACTGCTCGCGCTCGACGCCAAGGTGACCGATGCCAACAGCGCGTTCTTCGACGTTGCCAACGACTTCGCCGGGTGCATTCCCGGCTGCCACGAGGTGCTGCGCCGGCAGGGGCTGCTCGAGGGCCTCTGGTGCCTTGATCCGAACGAGCAGCTCTCCCCCGGCCAGAAGGAGGAGATCGACCGCGTGTATGCGGCCTATCCCGAATTCGCCGACGATGCGTTCGTGCGATCCAATCTGGAGAAGTGGCTCGCCTGAAGCCGGTGCGAGTTTCCTGAGGAGTGAGCCATGGAAAAGAACGACACGATGCAGCGCTATGCCTTCGCGGCGGTTTCGCACCTCGCGCTGGTCCTGGCGTGGTACCTGTTCGTGAAATTCGGCGATGTGCCCAAATACGTGATGCCCTCGCCGGAGGCGACTTTTTCCGCACTGACGGACGGAAACTACAACTGGTGGGGCAACGTGCTGGTCACCGGGACCGAGATCTTCGCGGGCTATTTTCTGGCCCTGGTGGTCGGCGTTGCGCTGGCGCTGGTGTTCACGTGGTCGAAAACCCTCGAGCAGTTCTTCATGCCGCTGCTCGTTTCGCTCAACATGATCCCGAAGGTGGCGCTGGGCCCCTTGATCATCGTGTGGTTCAAGTACGGGATTTTCCCGAATTCGATGATGGCGTTTTCGATCTGCGTGTTCCCGATCCTGCTGACCACCGCGCGCGGCCTGCGCGAAATCGAGCCGGACCTGCTCGACCTCGTGCGCGCGCTCAAGGGCTCGCGCTGGCAGCTTTTCACCAAGGTCCAGCTGCCAGGCGCGCTGCCCTACATCTTTTCGGGAATGAAGGTGGCGGCGATCCTCGCGGTGGCCGGTGCGATCGTCGGCGAGTTCCTCGGCTCGGACAAGGGCCTCGGGTACCTCATGCTGCAGGTGCAGGTGACGCTCGACACGCCGGCCATGTTCATGGC
>JANMXB010000736.1:0-1676 GCA_031380765.1 Pseudomonadota bacterium
ACGACGACGAGCTCGTCGAGATCCATGTGCGGCATGTGCCGGGCGGCCAGTTCACCGACCACGTGTTTGGCAAGATGAAGGAGAAGGACATCCTGCGCTTCGAAGCGCCGCTGGGGACTTTCTTCCTGCGCGAGGAGTCGGAAAAGCCGATCGTGTTCGTCGCCTCGGGCACCGGCTTTGCGCCGATCAAGTCGGTCATCGAGCACGCGATGCACAAGGAGTTCGTGCGGCCGATGACGCTGTATTGGGGCGGCCGCCGGCCCCAGGACCTCTACATGCACGAGCTCGCGCAGAAATGGGCGCGCGAATTCGGGGCTTTCTTCGACTATGTTCCGGTCATTTCCGATGCGCTTCCCGAGGACGAATGGAAAGGCCGGACCGGCTTCGTGCACCGCGCGGTGATGGAGGATTTCCCCGACCTGGCCGGCTACCAGGTCTATGCCTGCGGCGTGCCGATCATGGTCGATTCGGCGCGCGCCGACTTCATCGCCAAGTGCGGCCTCCCCGAAGACGAGTTCTACGCCGACAGCTTCACCACGGCAGCCGATCTGGCAAAGACGTAGGGATTTTCACTCGATGCGAATGCCCGCATCGCTCACCACTTTCGCCCAGCGCGCAGTGTCTGCCCGGATGACTTGCGCGAATTGCTCGGGAGAGCCGCCGGTCGGCTCGGTCCCCAGCGCGGTGAGCCGCTCGCGCACCTCCGGCGCCTGCAGCACGCGGTTGATTTCGGCATTGAGCCTGCGCACGATTTCCGGCGGCGTGCCGGCCGGCGCGAGGATGCCGTACCAGGACAACACTTCGATTCCGGGATAGCCCGCTTCGGCGAGCGTGGGGACTTCCGGCGCGCCGGGCATGCGCCTCGACGAAGTGAAGGCGAGCGCGCGCAGCTTGCCGCCCTTGAGGTGGCCTTCGACGGTAGGCAGCGCGGTGACCAGCATCTGGATCTGGCCGCCGAGCAGATCCTGCACGGCCTGGCCGCCGCCCCTGTACGAGACATGCACGATCTCGATGCCTGCGCGCGCGCGAAAGAGTTCCCCGGTGAGATGGCCGGTACTGCCATGGCCCGCCGACGAGTAGTTGATGCGTCCGGGATTCGCCTTTGCGAGCGCGACGAATTCGGCAATGCTTTTCGCCGCGACGCCCGGGTGCACGACGATCAAGAGCGGCACCTGGGCGACATTCGCCACTGCGACGAGATCCTTCTGCGGGTCGAAGGGCATCTTCGCGTACGTGTTCGGGTTGATCGCCATCGTGCCGTCGAAGCTCATCACGAGCGTGTAGCCGTCGGCAGGCGATTTCACCGCGATCTCGGCGCCAATGTTGCCGCCGGCGCCCGGCTTGTTTTCGATGATGAACTGCTGGCCCAGCGATTCGCCGAGTTTTTGCGCGACGAGCCGCGCGAGCACATCGGTCGTTCCCCCGGGCGCAAAAGGAACGATGAGCCGCACCGGTTTGGCGGGATACGCCTGCGCGTGCGCGAAGGCATTCATGATCAGCGCGACCAAGAATGAAAATACGATGAGGAGTCGTTGCATGCGGCCATTTGATAGCACGGTTTGCCCGCGGCCGCACGCCCTGCTACGCTCGCCCGATGCTATTTCCGACGACGCTCGTAGGCAGTTACCCGCAGCCTGAATGGCTGATCGATCGCAAGAAACTCGCCGGCCGTTTTC
>JANMXB010000013.1:0-3147 GCA_031380765.1 Pseudomonadota bacterium
CCTCGGGCATCGCCGTGGGGATGGCCACCAATATCCCGCCGCACAACCTGACCGAGGTGGCCGACGCCTGCCTCGCGCTACTCGCCAACCCGGCGCTCACAATCGACGACCTGATCGAGATCGTCCCGGCGCCCGATTTCCCGACCGCCGGAATCATCTACGGCATTTCCGGGGTGCGTGAAGGCTATCGCACCGGACGCGGCCGCGTGGTGATGCGCGCCAAAACCCATTTCGAGGACATCGGCAAGGGCGATCGCCAGGCGATCATCGTCGACGAGCTGCCCTACCAGGTGAACAAGAAGACGCTCCTCGAGCGAATCGCCGAGCTGGTCGGCGAAAAGAAGATCGAGGGCATTTCGGACATCCGGGACGAGTCGGACAAGGACGGCATGCGGGTGGTGATCGAGCTCAAGAGGAACGAGCTCCCCGAGGTGATCCTGAACCACCTGTACAAGCAGACCCAGCTGCAGGACACGTTCGGGATGAACATGGTCGCGCTGGTGGACAACCAGCCGAAGGTGCTCAACCTCAAGGACCTGATCCAGTGCTTCATCTCGCATCGCCGCGAGGTGGTCACGCGCCGCACGGTGTTCGAGTTGCGCAAGGCGCGGGAGCGCGGGCACATCCTGGAGGGCCTCGCGGTCGCGCTGTCCAACGTGGACGAGGTGATCGAGCTCATCAAGAAGGCCCCGTCGCCGGCCGAAGCCAAGCGCGGCCTCATGGGCAGGGCCTGGCCTTCGGCAATCGTGCGCGACATGCTCGATCGCGCCTCGGCAGAAGCCTTCCGGCCCGAAGGGCTCGCCATCGACTTCGGCCTCAAGGATGCGGGTTACTTTCTGTCCGACGAGCAGGCGCAGGCGATCCTCGAGTTGCGGCTGCAGCGCCTCACGGGTTTAGAGCAGGACAAGATCGTCGCCGAGTACAAGGAAGTGATGGAGACCATCGCCGATTTGCTCGATATCCTGGCCAAGCCCGCGCGGATCACCGCAATCATCGGCGATGAGCTCGGCCGGATCCGCGACCAGTTCGGCGATGCGCGCAGGAGCGTCATCGAGATCAACACCGAGGACATCTCGCTCGAGGACCTGATCGCGCCACAGGACATGGTGGTGACTTTCTCGCATGGCGGCTACGTCAAGTCCCAGCCGCTCGCGGATTACGGCGCGCAACGCCGCGGGGGCCGCGGCAAGCAGGCCACCGCGACCAAGGAAGACGACTTCATCGACAGGCTGTTCGTAGCGCATACGCACGACTACCTGCTCTGCTTCTCCAACCGCGGCCGGCTCTACCGGCTCAAGGTTTTCGAAGTGCCGCAGGGCACGCGCGGCAGCCGCGGCAAGCCCATCGTGAACGTGTTTCCGCTCGAAGAAGGCGAAAAGATCACTGCGGTGCTGACGGTGAAGGAATTCGACGAGCAGCACTATGTTTTCATGGCCACGTCGCAGGGGACGGTCAAGAAGACGCCCCTGTCGGAATTTTCGCGTCCGCGCGCCTCCGGAATCATTGCCGTCGGATTGGACGAGAACGATTTCCTGATCGGCGCGGCCCTGACCGACGGGCATTACGATGTGATGCTGTTCTCCGATGCCGGCAAGGCCGTGCGCTTCGAGGAAGGCGACGTGCGGCCCATGGGCCGGCAGGCGACCGGCGTGCGCGGCATGCGGCTGGCCGACGCGGGCCGCCAGCGCGTCGTGTGCATGCTGGTGGCAAAGGACGAGAAGCAAACCGTGCTGACCGCCACCGAAAACGGGTTCGGCAAACGCACGCCGATTGCCGAATACACGCGCCATGGCCGCGGAACCCAGGGAATGATCGCGATCCAGGCCTCCGAGCGCAACGGCAACCTGGTCGGGGCGATCCTGGTCGACGACACTGACGAAGTGATGCTGATCTCCACCGGCGGTGTCCTCATTCGCACCAAGGTCGCGCAGATCCGCGAGCAGGGCCGTACTACGCAGGGCGTGACGCTGATTGCGCTTGGCGAGGGCGAAAAGCTCGCGGGCCTCGAGCGGGTCGTGGAGCGCGACGAAGAAATCGGCAATGGCAACGGCAATGGCGACGCGGCGGGCGACACGCCTGCCGAAGGCGCGCAGGACTCCGATGACAGCGGGACGCCGCCGGCGGGCGGTACCGGGGCGCAGTAGAAAATGAACCGCGTCTGGAATTTCAGCGCCGGTCCCGCGGTGCTGCCGCGGGAAGTGCTGGCCCGGGCGGGCGACGAGATGCTCGACTGGCATGGCTCCGGCATGTCGGTGATGGAGATGAGCCATCGCGGCACGCAGTTCATGGGCATCGCCGCCGAAGCGGAGAAAGACCTTCGCGAGCTTCTGTCGGTCCCGGCCGGCTACAAGGTACTTTTTCTGTCCGGCGGGGCCACGCTGCAGTTCGCCGGCATACCGCTCAATTTGCTCGCGGGCAAAGGCAAGGCCGACTATGTCGTGACCGGCGAATGGTCGAGCAGGGCGGCCAATGAAGCGCGGAACTTTTGCGACGTCAGCATTGCGGCTAGTTCAGAGGATCGCAAATATTGCTATGCGCCGGCCCAGCGGGACTGGAAGGTGCGCGCCGACGCCGCGTATATCCACTACTGCTCGAACGAAACCATCGGTGGCGTGGAGTTCCAATGGATTCCCGACACCGGCAGCGTGCCTCTGGTGGCCGACGCCTCTTCCCACATCCTTTCGCGGCCCCTGGACGTGTCGAAATTCGGCCTGATTTATGCAGGTGCACAAAAGAACATCGGACCGGCGGGTCTCACGGTTGTCATCGTCCGGGAGGACCTGCTCGGCCATGCGCGCAAAGGCACGCCGAGCGTACTCGACTTCAAGCGGCAGGCCGATGCGGGCTCGATGCTCAATACGCCGGCCACTTACGGGATTTACGTCGCCGGCCTGGTATTCAAATGGCTCAAGCAGCTTGGCGGGCTGGCGGCAATGGAAAAGCGCAATATCGCCAAGGCAAAGCTGATTTACGATGTGCTCGATGCGAGCCGTTTCTACTCGAGCCCGGTCGCGAAGGAGGACCGTTCGCGCATGAACATCCCCTTCACGATCGCCGACGAAGGGCTTGTAGGGGATTTCCTCAAGGGCGCCGAGGAACGCGGCATGATCCAGTTGAAGGGCCACAAGCTCGCCGGCGGCATCCGGG